>JAMCZF010000046.1:0-5473 GCA_023485825.1 Candidatus Martarchaeota archaeon | reverse complement strand
GGCGCGGCTGTGCTGCTGGCGGAGACCATATCGAATAACATGAAGGCCGCATTGGAAATGCTGGACTTTGCGCAGGGAATTGAGCTTCCGAATAATCCAAAGATAAAGAGGATCCTAGAGCTTCTGAATGTGCCACATAAGATAGGCGGCGGAACCATAGCAGTGGAGCGCGACTATGCGCAGAGCCTTGTGGCGTCGCTGGGCTTCGCCAAGGGCGATGACGGGAGGCTGTCGCATGCAGTGCCTGGATACGACAAGTCCCTCGCGACAATAGACATGCTCAACAAGGTATCGCCCTTCACCATAATGAAGCGCTCCACGTTCATCGGTGCGAGGATAGGCAGGCCGGAGAAGGCGAAGGAGCGCCTTATGAAGCCTGCCGTGCACGTCCTCTTCCCTGTCGGCGCATACGCAAGCAAGGACAGGAACATAACAAAGGCTTATGCCATAGACTCGAAGAGGTTCAGGTCCGGCCTTGTCGCAGAGGTCGCCATGTACAGGTGCAGCAAATGCAAGCGCATTATTGACACGCAGTTCTGCCACGACTGCCAGGAGCGCGCGGTGATCGAGAGGAGGTGCGAGAAATGCGGCTATGTTGGCGGCAGTGAGGCGTGCCCGCGCTGCAGTGCCCCTACTGCAGGGTTCTCTCAGAGGAACGTAGACCTCGCTGGGATAGTCGCAAGGGGGATGAAGAGCACCTATGTGAACAGGCTTCCGGATATGATAAAGGGGGTGAAGGGCCTCACAAGCAGGGACCGGGTCCTCGAACCTGTGGAGAAGGGAATCCTCAGGGCGCAGAACGGCGTGTACATATTCAAGGATGGAACGGCAAGGTTCGATGCCACAGACGTGCCTGTGACCCACTTCTATCCGAGGGAGATAGGCGTGGGCGTGGACAAACTCAGGGAACTGGGATACGACAGGGATTACAAGGGCAGAGAACTCACCGACGATGACCAGCTCGTGGAGCTGCGCCACCAGGACGTGATACTCAACAAGCGCGGCGCCGACTACATGCTCAGGGTATCGAGGTTCATTGACAAGGAGCTTGAGTACCTTTACGGGCTCCCGAGATATTACAACGCAGGCAGCATAAACGACCTTGTCGGCAAGCTGGTCATAACCCTTGCTCCGCACATCTCCTGCGCCGTGCTTGGGCGCATCATAGGGTTCACAGATGCAAGCATAGGGCTCGCGCATCCGTACACCATATGCGCGAGAAGGCGCAACTGCGACGGAGACGAGGACACCACTATGCTTCTCCTCGATGCGCTCATAAACTTCTCGAAGGAGTACCTGCCGAGGGGCGTCGGTGGCACCATGGACACCCCGTTGATACTTACGCTGAATGTCATGCCGGAGGAGGTCGACGACGAAGTGCATGAGATGGAGACCGTTGAACAGTACCCGCTGGAGCTCTACAACAAGAGCTTTGAGTATGCCGCGCCTTCCGAGGTGAAGGTGAACTCCGTCGCCGACAGGCTCAAGACCGAAGGTGTGTTCAACGGCCTTGGTTTCACGCACATCTCTTCATTCAGTGCGCTTGCAGACTCGCCGAAGCGCACGCAGTACACGCAGCTCAAGACGATGCAGGACAAGGTCGACGCTGAATTCGTGCTCATGGACAAGCTCGCCGCGGTGGATGCGCGCGATGCGGCGCGCAGGGTCATCACGAGCCACTTCATACCAGACCTTATAGGCAACCTGCACTCTTTCTCGAAACAGGTGTTCCGCTGTTCATCGTGCAATGCGAAGTACCGGAGGATACCGCTGCAGGGCAAGTGCGCGAAGTGCGGAGGCAAGCTGCTCCTCACCATATCCAAGGGGGGCATCGAGAAATACCTTGACATGGCTATAAACCTCGCAGAGAGATACAGCCTCGATCCCTACATAAGGCAGCGCCTCGCGCTTGTGAAGGAAGAGATTAACGGCACGTTCATGGCGCAGGACGATGGAACAGCAACGTCAGGCCAGTTCAACCTGAGCAGGTTCATCTGACATTGTCTGGGGTACCCTTGCTTCCCCTCTGGGGACTTTTCGGGGCAAACGTCTCTTCGTATTTTGCGACGGCACTATTCCTCCACTCTGCTGCTCAGTGGGATTATTCTTGACTTCTCCTGACGCAATTCGATCCTGAGTTCATGCCGTAGGAAGCTGCTTATCTCTGCCTTCCATATTTCGAGAACAGATTTGTCATGGTGCAGTACTACGAAGTCGTCCACATACCTTATGTAGTACTTTGCCCTGAGCCCATGCTTTACGAAATTGTCGAGCTCATTCAGATAAACGTTTGCGAAGACTTGCGAAGTCAGGTTTCCTACCGGCATGCCATTACCCTTTATGCAGGCCTTGTGATTTTCCAATATCAAGCGTATCAATGAGATGACATTCTCGTTTCTTATCCTGCGCCTGAGTATCTGCAATAGAACATAGTGATCCACGGTATCGAAGTAGTGGCGTATGTCTGCCTTTAGCACGAAGCCCGTTGGATTGTGCTTTTCAAAAGTTTATTTTGCCCCCCCCCCTCAATAGCTATCTTCTTGCCAGACACTTTCTGCATGAACTTCACGAATCTTTTTATAGCCTGATGTGTGCCTTTGCATTTTTGGTTGGCGAAAGAGTCGTATATGAAACTCGCTTCGAATATCGGGCCTATGACGTTGACAAGGGCATGATGCACTATGCGGTCCCTGGAGTGAGATGCGCTAATCCTCCTTGTCTTAGGGTCGCGGTGCGAAGGCCATCATCTGATCGCGGATGAGTTCGCTGCCTTCACAGCGTCCTCGAATATGTCAAGGCCGCTCTCGAGGTCCTTAATCGAGATGGTCAGGGGGGGTATTATGCGTATTGTGGACATCCCCGCCGGCAGGAGAATCAGGCCGTTCTCGAAGCTGTTTTTTAGTACCTCTTCGCTCTCGGACACGGCGGGCTCCTTGCTCTCCTTGCTGCGCACCAGCTCTACACCTATCATCATGCCGATGCCGCGCACGTCGCCGACGATCTCGTACCTTTCCTTCATGTCGTTCAGCCGTTTGAATATCATTGCTGACCTCTTCTTTATGCCGCTCTTTAGCCTTGCCTCGTTCCTGTTGAGGTAATCTAACGATGCGTTTGCAGCTGCTGCTGCCACGAGGTTTCCTCCGAAGGTGTTGGCGTGGGACCCTGCGGGTATGTCGCCCAGCGAGCTCCTTGCTATTGTCGCACCCATCGGGAGGCCGCCTGCAATGGCCTTCGCCATTGTGTACATATCGGCCTCGACGCCGAAGTTGTCCATTGCGAGGAAGGTTCCGGTGCGCATGTACCCTGACTGCACCTCGTCTGCGACAAGGACAATGGCGTTGTCGCTGGCTATCTCGCGTATTCCCTGCACGAACTCCTTCGGGGGCAGTATGTAGCCCCCTTCGCCCTGCATAGGCTCTATGAAAATTGATGATATCTCGCCAGGGGACACCTCCTTGCTGAGCGGGTACTTCTTTATGTAGTCTATGCATGCCATGCCACAGCCCGGGTACTCCTCACCGAACGGGCAGCGGTAGCAGTATGCATAAGGCGCGTGTATGGCGTTGGGAAATGGCCCGAAATGCTCCCTGTGCACGTTCCTTGATGCGGTCAGCGACAAGGAGCCGAGGGTCCTTCCGTGGAAGGAGTTGTAGAATGACATGGCGTACTGCCTTTTTGTGAACAGCCTTGAGAACTTCAGCGCCGCCTCGTTGGCCTCTGTGCCGGAGTTGGAGAAGAAGACCCTGCCGAAGCCTTTCGGGAACTTGTTGACGAGCTTCTCTGCAAAAATTACTGGCAGTTCCGCGTAATAGTCAGTAAATGCGGCGTGTATAAGACGGTCTATCTGCTTCTTCGCCGCGACGCGCATTGCGGCAATGGCGTTGTCGCCAATATCGTAGACGGAAACGAAGCTCGAGAAGTCGATGAACTTGTTGCCGGATACGTCGTACGCGTAATCTGCGCCGGCCCTGTAGGGCACGAAGGGGTACGGTACGCGCGTGGTGGTGAACATCACCTTCCTGTCGCGCTCGATTATGCCTTTTATCCTTGCAGTAGTCCTGGGCTTCATGTTCGCACATGAGTATGGAAACGCCAAGGTATTTTAAGGTGCTGCGGCCGCGGAATTAGCGCGGTACCATTGGCGCGTGCTGTGCTCCTGCGCCCTCCTGTTGCGCTGTCGACGAGGGAGCCGGCCAATGATGCGTCATCGGCCAGCCAGGCTTAGACGGCCCTTATGTGCCACGGCCTTCGCTACAGCGGTTGCTACTTCTATCCTGTCCCTGAGGGCCAGATGCAGCACATGTGCAAGATGTTCGTAGTTCTCCGCGCTGCCCCGCCTGAATGGATCCCGCGCAGCAGACTTGGCCTGTATCTCCGGGGTGTTGAGGCCCAGTTTGTCGTTCATGTAAAGGGATACGACCCTCCCCTCGGGCCCGGATGGGATCTTTTCAGGATTGTTGACGCTTTCATACCTGAACCTTACAGGGAATACTCCCGGCGCCTCCTTTTCTGCGACGAATGCCGTTCCTGACCGCGTGAATACCGTCCTGCTGAGGCTTGCAATATACATCTCCTTGAGTCCTTCGAAGTTCAGCTCGTAGCGCTGCCGCTTGAATCCCCAGCCGCAGGCTGTTATTGCGCCTGGTATCTGCCCTGTTATCTGGAAGAACCTGATGAACGAGAAACGAAGGTTCTCCGCAGAGTCACGGGCATAATCCTCTGTGACCGCCCTGTCCCTTACCTCGGGATGGCCGAACCAGCCCTGGTGGTCTGACATGTACCAGTAGCTCTGGCCTTCTGATATCGGGCCTGCGGCATAACGCGTCTGCCCTCCCGAAAAGACAACCAAGGCCCTAAGATCCTTGGATGCCAGCTCTACCGCCCTAGCAGCATGCTGCATGTAGTACACGCCTTCGCCTGAGAATATTCCAGCCCAGTTCGCGTCGCTTCCCGGATCCGATCCCTTTGTTCCAGTATAGACGCCGTGTCCAGGACATATTATGAGATTTTCGAGATTCTCTGCCCGGAGCGCCTTGCCGCTGACCAACGAAGTGCCCATCTGTGCCCCTGAGACTATGTTGTCTGCCATTATATCACTTAACTTTTTGTTATTTTTGTGATATATATGCTTTTCCACGGCTTTGGGTAAGTGGCATTGTAGGTTTTCTTGAGGGAGAGGTAACACCAATAGGTAATGGCGCAAAGGTGGGCTGTCCAAAAGAATTTATCGGGAAACGGGATACCTTATTTTCTTTGAGAACTAAGGCTTATTCTGTCGCAAGCCGGTCTGCGCCTTCGAGTTTTGCGCCTCTGAGATTTGCGAATGTGAGGTCTGCGCCTGCGAGTTTTGTCCATGTGAGGTTTGCGCCTGCGAGGTCTGCGCGTGTGAGGTTTGCACCGAGGAGGTTTGCGCGTGTGAGGTTTGCGCCGCGGAGGTCTGCGCTTCCGAGGTTTGCGCCTGGGAGGGTTGCGC
>JAMCZF010000016.1 GCA_023485825.1 Candidatus Martarchaeota archaeon | reverse complement strand
TATCACAGAATGCCCTAGTGGCGGGGCTGAGCGCATTTGCGCTCAAACTGCGACAAACAGGCCTGCTGAATGACAATGACGGCAGTGCGCTCGCGGAAGTACCTTATGCGGGCGGGGATGCCGCCGGCTTCGCCGGCGGAGAGGACCCGCCCGTGCGTGGGGTTTATAAGGGGTGAAACCCCTTATGTCATATCATACCCAAACTTTCCTAACGCGGCATAGCATGCATGTCGTTTCAAGGTTTTTGGCATAGGCAATATAAATGCCAAAGTAGCACAAGTGAATGATTCCATGGCTTCTCCTTACGATACTAAGCAGGCGGTACAGCAACCGCAGCAAGCACAACCGTCTCCACAATCAGAATCCCGACACGCGCCTCCTTCCGGCTCTTCAGCGCCTGCCACTGAAACACGCGGTGCGGGAAAGTCAAAAGCGCCTATTTACATCGCAGTGATAATAGTCATAGCCATTATAGCCGCGTCAGCATATTTCGTGCTACAGCGCAACGGGGCACAGCAGTCAAATGCCACCACAACCCCGATAACTTCCAGTCCTGCTTCTACTACGGTTGTGACCACAACACAACATTCCAGCCCGGCAAGCGCACCAAATCCGTTTCTTACGCCATTCCAGGTGTCACTGATACTCGGAGCGGGGTGGAATTACACTAGCTCCGGCAACATCACCCAGACCGCACCGCTCCTGTCCTACAACTTCACTGGACTGTTTTATGAAAACTCCCTATTGAGCCCGTCCATCAAGGTCTTCGAAATAGGCGTGCATGACTTCTCTGACCCCGCAACAGCAGAATCCTTTGTAAACGAGATAATGCATAACAACAACAACCTGGGGCTGAGCCTACAGAACGGGACTTCGGGACAGATGACCTACGTGTTAGCCAGCAAAGCTAACGCAACGTCAAGCGAGGAGATAATGTATGTAAGCATAAACAACACTGGGATCATCATGGATGGAGGCAGCTCCGTCGTCGGAGCATACGTATTCAATTTATCCCAGGGGCTTGAGCTTGCATCAGCAGAATATTCACAGCAACTTGGCAAATCGCTCGCATATTCCCCTCCGAAGGCGCTGGGCACAATGGAATATGCAGCATTCGCCTGTTATGGCGGACGCCTGTTCGCCTGCACAGTTAACCCGCACTTCGGAAACAGTTCGATAGCTTATGTATATAATGGCACCCTTAACCTTACTCTATCCCAGCACATATACTCCACTTCATCGATGAAGGGCCCCATAACTGTATACCTCGTCGGTGGCGAAAATTATACGTCAAACTTCACGGGCGCATGCCGTTGATGAACTGCGCAGGCGCAGTTCATCAACGGCACAAATACCAATGTGCTTATATACAACGCAAGCCATGTGGAACTCTACTCGCAGAACGGCGGGCACTCCTATTCTGGCGGGATCTGGCTAGGCTTCTACTCAAACAATACGATCAAATACGCCCCATTCGGCACACTTGTCATAACATAAACCAAAACCCTGCGCAACGCATGTGCACAAATATATAAAGATATAAACGTCGTTCTAACAACGGTGCGTCCATTGAAGGGCATGGTCTTTACCACAGATGCCATATTCGCCTTGGTCATAGTCGCCGTCGCGGTGTCCATCCTCGCATACTTCAACTACTCAGTGCAGACCCCTTACACCGCAGGGCCGTCCACAACGGGTTCTGCCCTCAGCTCGCTGAACACAGAGACGCCAGCGCAGCTCGCGGCTGAAGATGCTGTTGCATTATCCATACTTAATGAATACAATGCATCATCCGAGTACTGGACCCAGTTCATGGGCGGCCCCTCTCGCTCTGGGTACGCGGTTCACGGCCCTATACTCCCAACTATACAGTACATATTCGCAGCAAACGCTCCTGTATCGACCCAGATAGTCGCGGGCTACGGCAACGTATACTTCGGCGCGGGAAACACAATATACGCCATCAATGCAAGCTACGGCACATTATCCTGGTCAAGCATCCTGAAAAACAACCCGGGCGGCTACGCGGTTCACGGCGGAATGGTAATCTACGGCACCCCCTATGAGACAGGCGCGCTCAACGCCAGCACCGGCACTTCGCTGTGGATTACCCCGACATCGTCGTCGCAGCTACTCGCGTACAACGGGCGCTTATACTCCGCAGGTTCAAGCACTCCAAACCTTGCGATATTCAACGCAAACAACGGCACGGCCATATCAAGCATCAGTCTCGGGTCAAGCACGGACGGGATGCTCGAGGAGAACGGCACAATATCCATACGCCTCGCATCCAACACAGCTGTCGCGCTCGACCAGTTCGGCAGCAACGTGCTCACCTCCTCTTACGCGTTTGCAACAACAAACATAAGCGCATCCGGAGGCATGCTGTACGTCGGCAGCAACACCTATGAGTGCAGCTTCTACACCAACCTGACGCAGAAATTCTGCGGAAACGAGGGGAGCACCATCACATCAGTGGCCTCGGGCAACGGGATTGCGGTCTATGAATACGGAAGCGGCGTAAACGCGATTGCGGCCTCAGGCGCGCCGCTGTGGCAGCGGTCGATGTCGTCTTACGGGACAAGCTTGGATTATCCGATAGTAACTAACAGCTCAGTGTACTCCATATGGTCCGGAAACTATGTGGTAGACCAGAATGCAACCAACGGCAACGTGCGCTGGGCAACGCAGATACCTGGCTCATACGGCGCGGTCGCCGCGTTCTCTGCCGCATACGGCAATCTCTATGTCGCGGCAGGCGGAAACGTTATAGCCTACGGCGCATGCGCATCGCAGCCCTACTCGCCGATACTCCAGGACGCGGTGCAGCTGTACATGGAGGGAAGGGGAAGCTGCGCAACATATCTGGTCGACAAGATATACTCAAGGAGCAACACCGGCCTGTTCATAAACGGCTCCTATGCGCCTTCCCTGAACGTCTCTTCGTTCAACGGCCAGAGCAGCTACATATATGCTACATCTCCGGACATAACTACTTCTTCTGGCGGCTATAATACCGTTTCGTTCTGGATGTATTGGAACGGTAACGACGGTCAGATGCCTTTTGGTTTTTATAGCTATGACCTTTGGTTAAGCACCGCGTCATGTTTCGGTTTTAATACGGGAAATGGGGACGCATACGGTACTGCAATTTCTGCAAACAGTTGGGTCTTTGTCACAGCAATATTTTACAATGGTGCATACACTGGAAACAGCAAACTCTACATAAACGGTATGCAACAGACATTAAGGCAATGCAGTGGTTCGGCTGGAAGTGGCAGCGCTACAACGTCCTTCCACATTTCAGGTTGGCCAAACAACCCCAACTATTACCTAAATGGTAATTTAGCAAACCTGCAAGTATACAACACAGCGCTCAATTCAACCCAGGTCCGGCAGCTCTACGACGAAGGCATCTCCGGCGCGCCTGTCGCGCCTGCAAACATAGTGGGCTGGTGGCCTCTCGAGGGCGACGCGAACGACTACTCGGGGTACAACAACACTGGATACCCCTTTGGTGTAACCTATGTCCAGGGCAACTACCTGCCCCCGGGCTACCGCTCTGCTTCCTCGATATCCGTCTCGTCTACGATGTTGCCGTTCAGCAGGAACCAGGGATACAACGGTGCGAACCCACTGGGAGGATCCAATCCCAACTTAATCGGGAACAGCCCCGGATTAAACGGGAACGCTCCTCAAATATCTGGTTCCTTAAATGTTAACAGTCCCAGACTGTATAAAGTGGGCGTATATTCATGGAGTTGAGGGGAAACGCAATGGTTATGGCATCCGGCACGGGCAAGGTCAAGGCACAGATGATGAGCCTGACAGTTCTGCTTATCCTAATCCTCATCCTTGCGGAGTTCTTCTCCTTCGTGGTGGTTGGCATACTAAACAGCAACATAGCGCAGAGCACGTTCCTGTCAAGGACTTCATCAAGTGTCATATCCATGCTTAAGCAGTCGGCGCCGGAGTTCGGCAGCGCGAGCGCAAAGACGGCGCTGGCCACGCTGTCATACTACGAATATGATGCCGCATTCAGAGGAGACAACTTCATAGCCAACACCAGCGAGTATCTCGGCTACTTGATGACCAATGGGATGCTGCCCAAAGTGGCGCCAGGGAGCGCAGCCGCAAACTATCTCAAGGAATCCATGGGCAATCTCACGTTCAAAGCGTACAACTCACTTCTCATAAGCAACTTCTCCGGAGCAGGCCTGCAGGCGGTGAATGAGAGCAGCGTAAGCATAACCCAGCAGGTGCCGTATGCGCTTAACGTGAGCTACACAGAAACAATCAACATAAGCGTGGGGGGCTTGGCCTCCTTGTACTCGTTTCCAGTCAGCTTCTCAGTGCCCATAAACAACACCCCTGACCTTTTCTACGCGCAGCAGGGCATAATGCGCTACATACGCTTCTCGGCTCTGTCCAACCTGACAAGCCTCATCGCAAACAAGCACGCAAGAACCGGCAACGTCCTTGCATATGCGTACGGCACAGTATACTACGCTCCCGGCTCCTCCTGCCCCGCCCTCGCAGCGGGGGTGTCGCAGAACACCATACTCGTGTCAAATGCGGTGCCTTCAGCGAACTGTGAAAACAGTTTCGCGGGGTTCATAACAAACACAATGCTAAGCGCCATGCCAACGGTCCCGTACCTTGTATACGCAAACAGCATAATACTGTCAAGCTACTTCACCACAGGCCAGAGCGCACTCCTCTACGGCCCGCAGCTATCGGCGCTCAACATAGAGAACCTCAGGCAGGCGATGGCAAATGGCGATTACATCGCATCGCCGTTCCTTCCTTCATACCTTTCAAGGGCGAACGACTCGTTCAACGCCTCAGGCGCCGGCATCTCGACCTTCCAGGGATACAACAGGCAGGCAGCAAGCTTCAACGGCGTAAGCAGCAATATAACTACGGGCACCAACAACCTGCCTGCATCGCCGCTCACCATAGGCGCGTGGGTTTACCCGGCAAGCATATCGCAGCCGGGCTTCGGCACAGGGACAGGCGGAACAATACTGGAAAGCAACGAGAATGGCGGTACCTCCGGCTATATCCTGGGCATCAAGTCCAATGGCGAGCTATGGTGGTGGCCCGCCGCAGGCCAAGACAGGTACAGCACCGGAACTGTCCCATTAGACACATGGACGTTCATCACACTTACCTATAATGGGGTAGACGTAAACATGTACCTGAACGGCAGATTGGACAGCTCGCAGGCCGCCGCCGCCCCGCAAACGCCCACATTCATGAAGATAGGCAGCAGGTCGTGGACAACCGGCTTCTTCGAAGGCTCCATGTCAAACATACAGCTCTATAACACCTCACTATCGTCTAACCAGGTAAAGCAGTTGTATGCGCGCGGAATTGAGGGCCTTCCGGTGCCGAACAACGGCCTGGTCGGTTGGTGGCCGCTGAACGGCAATGGCAACGACTACAGCGGGCAGGAAAACACCGGCACCCCAACAAACGTGGTATACTCCTCGGCGACGGGCAACTACCTGCGCGACTCGCTGATGCAGAACTACACGGGCGCAACTTATCCGATTCCGGGCATACAGTCCTGCATAAGCACCGCAACGTGCAGCAACGCCCTGCCGGATCTTTATCTCGGAGGCCTTCCTCTGGAGCCCGGCAGCCTGTTCCAGACCGCGCATTTCAACGGCAGCGCCTATATGGTCGGGAACACCAATGTCGCAGGAGGCACATGGACTGTCGGGATGTGGCTAAACGCAGACAATACAATACCTTCGAGCCAGTTCCCTGCGGGATTCTCCGGGATTAATGGCCTGGTCGTGGCAAACTCCTTGGGCCAAGGAACGTGGGGGCTCTTCAACGGCGTAAACACCATATACGGCCCCACCATAAACGCCAACCAATGGTATTATCTTGCAGTCACCGGGGTCCTGGGAACCTATACCATATACACTAACGGCGAACAGAGCAACACCGCGGCTTTAGGCAGCATTCCCATAAACAGCATACAGTTGGGCAGGAGGCAGGACGGCAGCCTGTACTTCAACGGAAGCATAGCGAACCTGCAGATTTACTCACAGGCACTGCCAGCGGCTAACATACTCTCCCTCTACAATGAAGGCATATCCGGCGCACCGCTTCCGAACTACGGCCTCGTTGACTGGGAGCCGATGGACGGAAATTGCAACGACTACAGCTACAACGGGAACGGCTGCACGCTGACGCAAAACGTCATATACCCCTACTTCTCCGGAAACTATCCCGCCCCGGGGTCCCCGGGCGGCATAGAGGGCGAGTGGCAGGCCCTCGGCTTCGGCAGCCCGCCATAGACCGCTGTCCACAATTGCCTGGCAGAAGCATAAATTACCGAGTGCGCAAGACATACCATGGCACCAGCTAATGGTCTACCAGAATGGCTGTCTATACGTCCCGCCTCAACAAGCTCGTACTCTGACATAAAGAACCGCGTGAAGGAACTCGGCCTGAACACAGTCTGTGCCGAGGCCCACTGCCCAAACATAACCGAATGCTGGAGCAGCGGCACAGCCACTTTTATGGTCCTCGGGGGTCTTTGCACACGCGGCTGCAGGTTCTGCGCAGTCAAGAAGAGCGCTAATGGCAGCGCTCCCGACGCCGAAGAGCCGAGGAAGCTCGCAAAGGCCATAAACGAGTGGGGTCTAGATTACATAGTCGTAACCTCGGTGTGCAGGGACGACTTGGAAGACCAGGGCGCAGGACACTTCGCAGAGTGCGTTAATGAAATAAAGAAGCTGAATCCAAAGACAAAGATCGAGGTCCTGATACCGGACTTTGCCGCAGACACCGGGCTGCTGCGCAAGGTAACGGATTCAAGGCCGGACGTGATAGGCCATAACATCGAGACCGTAGAGAGGATAAGCCCGAGCATACGCGACAGGCGCGCATCATACCGCCAGTCGCTCAAGGTCCTCAAGACCGTGAAGGAACTCGATCCGGGGATATACACTAAGTCGGCGATGATGCTCGGCATAGGCGAGACTGACGACGAGATAATGCGCTCCCTAGACGACCTGCGCTCCGCAGGCGTAGACTTCATGGCGATGGGGCAGTACCTGCGGCCCAGCGCTGCGCATGTAGAAGTAAAGGAGTTCGTGGCGCCGGAAAGGTTCAATGACCTGAGGGAGAGGGCGATGGCGAAAGGGTTCCTGTACGTCGCCGCAGGGCCCTTCGTAAGGAGTTCGTATCTTGCCGGAGACGCGTTCACCACGGCGGTAATAGGGCGTGGCGGCTCAGCGCATCATGTTCCACTCGTCGCTCCTGTATGATCCTGAAAGCTCCATCGCGTCGTCCAGCTCCTGGTGCGTAAGCTTTCCCATGCTGTAGTCCAACCCGTCGGCGAATCCCTTGAGGAGAGCCTCGTAAAGCTGCTTTATAGTGGCTTCTTCATGGTCTTTCACGCATGTCACCCTGTCCTCAACGCTTTTTATCTGTTTGTCCGATATCTTGTCCCTGCTCACGTTAAGCAGGGAGAACATCTCCCTGACGTTCAGGCTGTAGAGGATCGTTCCATGCTGCAGCAGCGCTCCCTGCCTCCTCGTCTGCGCGCTCCCGGATATCTTCTTGCCGTCGACGAGTATGTCGTTTATGGGCGCGAATTCGGCGCTTATCCCAAGATTTCCCAGGCCCTTCACGACGAAGGAGCATATCTCCCTGTAGCTTTCGCGTATGCCCCTGCTGAAAAGGCCTTCCGGAGCGATGAGGCTGTATGTTACCTCGCCGTTGTATGCGTGGTACACCGCGCCGCCTCCGGTGATTCTCCTCACGTAATCCACCCCCAGTTCCCTGCACCTGCCTGCGTTGACCTCGTCGTTCATGCTCTGGAACCTGCCAATGGACACCGCGCCAGGCTTCCATGTATAAAAGCGTATTGTCGGGTGCGATTCCCTGTTTGCAATCCTTGCAAGAAGCGCTTCGTCTATCGCCATGTTTGTAAACGCGTCATGCTCCTCAAGTCCTATGACCCTCCATCTCATCGCATCGCCATCTTCACTGCCCTTGCCACTGATGCTGCGTCTATGCCTATGGCCTGGATGCCATTTTCATCAATCGCAGCCTGCACCGCAATAGCGATGTCTATCTCATCCGAGCCGGCCGCCATTCCTTCAATCGACGACTCTATGGCAGAGATGCCTTCCTCCGGGTGTAGGAAGAAGTCGCCGGTCAGGGTCACCCTCCTTATATCGCCGCCGTAGAGGATCTTCGCGGTCACAAGCTTCCCTCCGGGAACCTTGAGGCTCGCCCTGCCTGCCTTCTCCCTTGCCATGGTTGTAAATGTGAACCAACTTATTTATACCTTCAAGTGAAAAGGAATACTGAGGTAGTATTGCATGATGCCTAACATGGATCCCCGCGCGCTGAAGAGGATGATGGACAGCATGGGCATGAAGAACACGGAGATACCCGCGGACAGGGTCACCATAAGCAGCGCAGACAAGGACATAGTGATAGAGGGCGCGTCAGTTACGTTGATAGAGATGCAGGGTACAAAAACATTCAGCATTTCAGGAGGCAGCGTATCAGAGGTCGACAAGGCAAGGCCCGAGATAAGCGAGGAAGACGTCAAGATGGTCATGGAGAAGACCGGCGCGGACGGGGAGCAGGCGCGGAAGGCACTTGAGGAATCCAACGGCAGCATAGCCGATGCGATACTCAGGCTATCCTGATCATACTATCCTGTACACCTGCAGCGACGGGATTCCTCCTATGTTCCTGACCTCTGGACCCGTCGCTATGCCCGCCTTTATAGCTATACCTACGGAAACGCTTCCAACCATGTTGCCTGTGTACATGTCCGCCGCAGATACCTCCTTCAGCGCCTCTTCCTCAGTCATCAGGTTCCCTTCATAGAACTGCCTGTACTTCTTCAAGTCAAGTACCATGCCCGACTTTCTGTCCCTGTATACCCTGCCCAGCACGCTCTTGTCGCACATCGCTATCATGTCCCCGTGTTCGGTGCTGTGTCTTCTCAGGTAAACATCAGACATGGGCCCCACTACTTGTACTTATAAAACATGAACAGCGTGGACACGTAAAGCGCGCCGTACCACAGCAGCCACGCCCCCCCGTACAGGTTGTTTATTCCAACGGCGACGATCCCCAGCGCGATGAGGGACGCTGAGAACGCTACCTCGGATACTGAGTTCCTTAAGGCGTACAGCAATCTGTAGCCCTTCTGTCCGCTGTCCCTTGCCCATATCACCTTGTACTTCTTCCTGAAGACGGCCGCGAAGGCTGCCTTGGCGCGTATGAATGCGAGCGCGAAGTTAAGCAGGAACACCATGATGCCCTTCCTCACCGACCCGAAATACATCTTGGTGAGAATGACTGGCGCTATTATGGACAAGAAGAGAGCGCCTACGCCAAGCAGCTCAAGGTCGAATGTGAGGTAGCCTGCGCTGAGCATGCCCTGTATGGACAGGTGCGCAATCGGAAGTTGCGAAAAGACGATGAGCACCGATATAAGGGTGAAGAGCACAAGCATTACCGATATGTAGTTAAGGCCGAAGCCGTGGGTCATGTAGTCTATGCTGGAAATGAGCGACATGCGTTTCTTTATGCTCTCTTTCCTTGACCTTTTCATGAAGTAGCCGAGGAACTGCGTATCCCCGTAGTTGTAGCGCCACTGCTGGCGCACTAGCTCGGTGAATGTCGCGATGGGCTTGCCATAAGCGTACACCTTCGGTATGTAGAGGCTCTTGAAGCCGTGCATGTCGGACTCAAAGCTGAAGAACGTGTCCTCTATCACATACTCGGGGAAGCCGCCGGTCTCGCGCAGGCTTGATGCCCTTATGAGACCGCACGACCCTGCGAAGATGGCCGTGTTGTTCAAGGCCCGCGATGGTTGTATGAACCTGAAGAAGAAGGCATCGAAGAGGTCTACGGTGTCTGAGAAGAATGACTTGCTGGCGTATCTCTTCTCGGTCTGTATGTAAGAGAGCTTCTCGTCACTAAAGTACGGAAGCAGGTCCTTCAGGAACTGCGTGTCCGTAAGGCTTTCATCGTAATCAAAGATAGCGATGAACTCCTCCTTCATGGTCTTCAGAAGATTGTTCAGCGCCCCTGCCTTGTAGCCCTTCCTGTTGTTCCTGTGCATGTATCTGTAGCCCAGCTTCCTGCATGCCTTTCTCACCGCGTCCGCCTTATCCTTGTCCGTCGAGTCGTCAAGCATGTAGAATCTGATCCTGTCCTTCGGGTAATCCAGATCCTTGAGCCGGGCTATGGTGCCTGCAACAATCTCCGGATCCTCGTTGTAGCTTGCGACCGCAACCGCCACTGTCGGGTACCTCGCCAGGCGCCTGAGGCCTTTTGTTATGCCGTCTAAGTACCTGCTGTAGAAGTAGGACCTGTAGTAGGAATATGCCGTGAATGTGTTGAAGAGGCCCGCTATCACAGACAAAACCAGATAGAATGCCGCGAGGAAGTAGGTGTAGGCGCTGTTGGCATTGATTATCAGATACAAGGAGAAGCTGAAGCCCAATACCGTGAGCACCGCGAACACCACCACCGCCAGCAATCTGCCTGCAAGGTCCTTCTCCATGAAGCATCACACATTTTCCACTATATGATTTCAGCGAAGCTATATATCTGTACCCCCGAGTGCCTATTGGCTTTTGTGAACCTCATGTCTCGTTGTAGCTGTAGCAGGAAACATTGGAGGGCACATAAACGGTAAGGCTGCTGTCACTGTAAGCAATCTTCATGTCCCTGAGCCTGGAATAGAGTGGCGTGGTGTTGGCCTGTACCCCTACCTCCTGGAATACCACCGCCGGATAACGCGCCTGCTCCCCGTCCGCGTACATGATGTATGGCGAGTAGGCGTCATAGCCCGAATAAAGCATCAGGATCCATGCGTTTGACACGATTCTGCAGTTCCCGTAACCCAGGCCTTCCAGAATGCCGTGCGCATATGCGTAGATGCTGTTGGCGCCGCCTGGCGCATAATATCTTGTGTGCGCGGTGTTGCCGAAGGTCATAACGTACACCAGCATGGCAGCAAGCACCGAGACGGCGAAGGCCGAAACGATATACCTCACGCCGGGCTTCCTGCGGACAACGCTTCCGACAACCATGGCTGCGGCAACCATGAGCGACGCGCCGAAGAGGAAGCCGTAGCGCGCCTGCGTGCCGGGATCGTTGTGCGGAAGTATGGCTATGTAGCCTATAAGCGACAGCGCAACAAATGCTGCCACAACCTTCTCCCTGTAGCCGAGCCTGAGCCTGGGCCGCAGCCTGCCAAAAACGGCTCCTATGCCTGCGAAGGCAGCGGGGTAGGCTACCACTGCGGCTATGGCCGCTGCGCTTACTGTGACCGCATAGGCAGTTACGTTGGAGTACTGTATGGATTGGATGTAGCTGGAGAACGGCGTGCCCCAGACGACGCCATCGATGATGCCCCACGCCACTATCGGCGCAAGCGCTAGCAGGGATGCGATGAGCACCTTTTTCCTGTTCCACAGCAGCAGGACCATGGGCAGGAGTATGAGGGCAGGATACTTCGCTATTCCGGCGATGCCGAAGAAGAGGCCTGCTGCAGGGCTCCTGCGCAGCATGTACACTATTCCGATGAACGCAAAGGCCGCCGCGAGGCCCTCGCCGCCGTTCAGCACGAAGAAGAAGTATACGGCATAAGGGCTTATGAGCGCCGCAAGCATCACTGTCCTGTCTATGCCGAGTTCCTTCCCAAGGAACCATGCGGCTGCGGCGTAAGCCATAAACACGGCTATCATGTAAAGCAGTATCGTGTTGCCAGGCAACGCGCTGAGAAGTGCGAACACAGGGGCGCTCACGGGCTCGCGGTAGGGCTCAAAATAATAGCGCAGGCTGTCGAGGGATTCGCCGGCAAGCGCATATTGCAGGGAGAGCGCATGCGGGGAGCCCGACTGCGCAATGAAATTCATGAGCGTCTTGCCGTCGAAATAACGCGCGATGATGTCCCACGAAGGCCCGGCTGTCGCCAGTATCGCATAGAATGTGGCAACCGGCAGGATTATGAGCAGCGCGATTATGGCAAAATCCGCCGCCTTCCTGCTACTTGAATGCACGCTGCCAGATATGCCCATGTTAGCACTCTACATCCCTGTCTTCTCGACGAAGCCGCGCAGGTCGCCGAGGAGGTATCCGGCCATGGGCATGTTCAGTGCACCGGTAAGCTGCTTCAGGATATAAATAGCATCATTGAACCTCTTAAGCTGTGCCAGGCGCCTGGCGAGGTAATAGTACGCATTGGGCTCGCCGGACCTCATCGCCTCCAGGATGCGCTTCCTCGAATCCCCCGACCTCGTCTCAACAGAGTACACCATGCCCGCATATCTCCGCGCATCAATGGCCGAGGCCGGAAGGGCTTCCAGAATCCTGCCTGCGTAAGTGAGGCGCCCCAGGCGCACGTTCGCGATGAACCTCATATACAACCTGTCGCCTTCGCTTCCCTCGCCGTGCTCCGCGGAATACAGTGCCTTGAACAGGAACTCCTTGGATCTTGATGCAAGATCAAGCGATGCATACACGTTGCCGGAATTCTCCTCCATGAAGCCGCTGCGCGAATAGTTCCTGTCCCTGTACGTATGCGATGAAGCGTGTGAGTAAAGGACGCCGATCCCGTAAAGTATCTCCGGCTGGAGCTCCTGCTGCCTTTTCTCGCGGGCAAAGGAGTCAAGGCCTGCTGTCTTGCCCAGCACAGCATCCCTGTATATGGCATTCATTCCAGCAGATGCATCTTCAGTGCCAGACCCCGCCCCTGAACCTTGCTGCAGCTCGCACGATACGCAGAATGACGCGCCGGCGCCCGACACCGTATCCGCACCGCAGAACCTGCACGCCCGCGCAGTTGCCGATAAGCCCATGAGGCTCTGCAAGCCGCTAATCACAGCTCTGTCCACGCTACAATAAGGCAGGCACAGTTTTTAGCCCTTTTGTCCGCTTCCTATCCCTTCTTCTGGAATACAACGAACAGGTGCATCCTGTCGAAGGGCTCGAGCTGTATCCTCTCAAGGACCTTGAATTCCCCTGACACCCTGTCTATGAATTCCTTGAAGACGAGCTCCGGCTTCTTCGATATGTCAATGCTCTGCGACTTTATCGCAACGTATGCCATGCCGTTGCTCTCCAGAAGCGCCGCATTCTTGAGCAGTATGTCCGCCTGTTCCTGCGCAGAGACATCCTGATACAGCACGTCAGCGACATCGACGTCACCGCCATACTCCTCCACATTTCTTGCGTCAGCAAAGATGGGCAGCATGTTCTCACGCGTGTCGCACAGCCCGAGCAGGTCGTGCATGCTGCGCTTCGATATTTCCACGCAGTACACGCTCCCCTCGCCGCCTACTATGTCGCTTACGTGGCTGCACGTGGTGCCGTTTGCCGCGCCGAGATACAGCACCTCGGCCCCTGGCTTTATCGCCATGGTCTTCATGCCGTTAAGGAGCGCCGCAGCGAGCTTGCTCCTGTACGGATTCCACAGCCTGTACTCCGCGCCATCCACAACCTTCAACTCCTCCCCGTAGACCCTCACCCCCGGCGTGAGATTCCTCGTCGCGAGCCTGCCGTCTATCCTGAACACTCTTTTGATGTGTTCCTTGCGTCTACCTTTATTACCTTCATGCCGGCACTTTC
>JAMCZF010000004.1:410-2634 GCA_023485825.1 Candidatus Martarchaeota archaeon | reverse complement strand
CTATCTTCGCGGTAAGTTCCATGAGCTTGATAGGTAGATAAAATATATATACGTTTATATTAGGGATAGGACTTTAGTATTAGATACCGGACAACCCCCGACGAGGTTGGGGGAATTCTCCTGATAGTATTAAATACCTTTTCGTGCAACTATAAGCTGTTCCATGACTTTGCAGGCAGCGCGCCTGCGCAATCCTGGTCGCGGACAGGAGGTTCGCAAGAAAGTAAGTGAATGCTATGGCATCAGAAGAGGTTACATACGGCTCTATGAGCGACATTAAGCCCGGCAGATTCATCCTGATCGATGGGGTGGCATGCAGGGTTGTCGGGGTTGACACATCAAAGCCCGGAAAGCACGGAGCTGCAAAGATGCGCATAACCGCGATGGGCATATTCGACGGCACGAAGCGCACAATGCTCTCCCCGAGCAGCGCCGATGCGCAGATACCTGTCATAACCAAGACAAAGGCCCAGGTGGTGTCGATAACAGATAACACGGTGCAGCTGATGAACCTCGAGACATATGAGACATACGATGTGCCGATGCAGGATGACCTGCGCGGCCAGCTCAAGCCCGGCGCAGAGGTCGAGGTAATGGAGTACGGGGCCAGCAGGACAATGACAAGGGTAGTGGGTAGCGTTTGATGGAACTGGAAATTAGGATAGGCAGCGACAGGGAGAACAAGTTCATGAAGAGGCGCGAGATAGGGGCGACAGCGGCCTACACCGGAAGCACGCCTACGCGGGATACTGTCAAGCAGGAGCTTTGCAAGAAGCTGGGCCTGAATCCTGACTCGTCGGCGATAGTGCGCATAAGCCAGGCATACGGCAGCATGTCAAGCACCATAATGCTCCACAGCTACAAGACAAGGGAGGAGATGCTGGCGCTCGAGAAGGAAGGCAGGAAGAAGAAGGCAAAGCCCGCAGGCAAGCCCGCCGGGGAGAAAGCCCCTGAAGCGAAGGATGAGAATGCCGCGGCGAATGATGCAGGCGCAAAGCAGGAGGAAAAAAGGCCAGAGGCGAAGAAGGAGGAAGCACAGGAAAAGAAGGACGAGGCAAAGAAGGAATAGTAGTTAGCAATAATCGTGATGTTCATGGCCGACGAGAAGAAAGCAAAGAAGTTCGAGGCATTTAAGCCGGCGGAGAAGTTCTGCCCGAAGTGCGGAGTCCGCATGGCAGGCCACAAGGACAGATTCTCATGCGGCAAGTGCAAGTACACCGAATGGAAGAAGAAGCTAAACGGGTAATTGGATAGCATCTACGGTGGGAAGGCGTAGTAGATATTCGGCAAGGAAAAAGAGGGCCGTAAAGCCGGCAGCAAGGCTACGATCCAGAAGAACCAATCCAGCATCTACTGCGCCTACTGCTTCAAGGCAGCAGGCCTCGCCTCCGCCGTTGCGCAGGCTGTTCCCGTTTGATTTAAACGCATCAAACTTCAAAAGCGCCATGGTGTTCCTCGGAATCTTTGCAATAACCCTCTTCATAATGTTGCTCATCGCAGTCTCTATCTATCACATCTCATCCATATCGCTTACGGCGCTCGGTTCAGCCGCGCTGGAGTTTGCGCTTCTCTTTTCCGTTTTGGAGTACCTGTTCCTATACAAGCACATGACAAGAGGGGAGGTAACATCTTCATTGGGCATAGGCAAGGCCGGTCTCTCGCTTAAGAATGTCGGAATAGGCATACTGATATTCCTTGTTCTGCTGGCAATCGAGATCTTCGTTGGCGTAATAAGTTCTGTTACAGGCGCAAATATATCCACAAATGTGCAGCTTCTTCTTGCCTCGGAGCCGTTGTGGTTCTATGTATTTACATTCACCATAACGCCGTTGTGCGAGGAAGCGCTCTTCCGTGGCATGATGGTTCCAAGGATTGGAATAATAGTGAGCGCACTGTTGTTCGGGCTGAGCCACTCAAGCTACGACTCTACTTTCGGAATAGACATGCTTGTGGCATTCATATTCGGAGTCATCGCCGGGTGGGCATTCAAGAGGACGAAGTCCCTATATCCGTCAATTATTGCGCACGGGCTGGTGAACCTGCTCGCAGTAGCCGCTTTCCTGTTCTGAGGAAGCACTGCATCTGCAAGCCGGGCCGCAGTAACACTTCAAGATTTGTACGATGACGAGGGGACACCATTTTTGAGGATATTTGACAGATTTTCGAAATAATCCTGTCCTTGGAGCTTCGAAGTCATGTACAAGGACATCTGCATTGCATAACT
>JAMCZF010000004.1:0-330 GCA_023485825.1 Candidatus Martarchaeota archaeon | reverse complement strand
TATCCTTCTCTTTATGACCATGGGCCGCAGCGCCCTCTCTGCCCTGTTACTCGTCGGTTCCGTGTCCTTATGCTGAAGGAACGCGAACCATTCTCCGTCGAACTTCATGATGTAGTTTGCTATCCTTGCGAAGTTTCTGCCTTCCTTTGGAGCCGATTTCACAAGTTTCCAGAGCCTCTCGTCGAACTCGCGCCTGAGCGCCTCGGAAGGTTCAGGATTCTCATCCTTTGCATATTTGTCAACCTCTTCTTCCAACTTCTTGAGATACGGATGGATATCGCCGGAGGGTGTGTTTTCGTTGATGTACTTGAGTAGTTCATTTCTAAGTTT
>JAMCZF010000035.1 GCA_023485825.1 Candidatus Martarchaeota archaeon | reverse complement strand
TTGAACGCGTCCATCCGTTCCTTCAGTGCGAAGTTGTACAGCAGCCTGCAGCGTTCCGACAGTTTCCATAGCGTATCTTTTTGTGCGGGCGTGGGAAATATCTCTATCTTCGCGGTAAGTTCCATGAGCTTGATAGGTAGATAAAATATATATACGTTTATATTAGGTATAGGACTTTAGTATTAGATACCAGACAACCCCCAACGAGGTTGGGGGAATTCTCCTGATATTAATATGATGCTGTGCCTGCATCAGGCCAGCGCAATGGTCAGAAGCAGCAAAACACCAGACGCCCATTTACGCCAGTGGGGTGGACTATCCCCTAATCAGTTTTATAAGCCTTCCTATCCCATATGGCGTTGGGTGGTCTCCATTCACAAGCCGATAAAACTCATAATCATCAGGCACGGAGAAACATACCTCAATGCGAGAGGCATACATCAGGGCCAGTTAGGCGGAAGTCTGAACGCAAAAGGGAAAAGGCAGGCGCAGAGGCTTGCGCTCGTACTGCGCAAAGAGAAGATACATGCTATTTACTCAAGCGACCTTCGCCGCGCGGTGCAGACAACTAGGATAATTGCAAGGTACCACGTTGTCCCGATAATCTATACAAGTGACCTGCGCGAGAGGCATATGGGCGTGTTTCAGGGCAGACCCTGGAGCGAGACAGCAGAGATGCGCGCATCCGGCAAGGACTTCACTCCAGAAGGTGGCGAGAGCGACGCAGATCAGGCACGCAGGACCAGGCACTTCATTGCAAGGATACGGTGCAACAAAACGCTCGAGGGCAAGACAGTGCTGATATCTGCGCACGCAGGCACCGTATGGATGATAACGTCTCTGTTTACGAAGACCCCACTGCACAATATCAAGAGGCTAAAGGCCAGGAATACAGGAATGCTTGTATTCGAGATAAGCAGAAGGAAGAACCGCCTTGTAAGCGATGAGATGTTCGAGGGCATTTTCGATGGGAGCAAGCGGGACAAAACAGGAACCCAGAGAAAGCCCAAAAAGGCATAGTAAAGGCAGGGTGCCCGGAATCCCGGAGGCCGTAACGCGAGGAGCAGTCGCGGTCTTGTTGCATGGCGGCGTGGATTGCTGCAGTATCCGCGGCTGCCGATTAACCTGCCATAATAAATGCATTATCTGCCAAATCAATGACTGAAAATGGTGTAAGGCGCATGAAGCTATTCGGGCAGCCTGTGGCGTCGATGTATCTGTGGGCCATAGCGCTGCTGCTCCTGCTTGCTGCCTATTCAGCATACGCCCTGCATCAATTCCCATATTCGCTGTCGCTTGCAGCCGTCCTGGCGCCGCTGGTTGAGCTTGCAACGCTCAGGATCCTGCACAGGCCGATGAAGGCTCCCTGGTCTGGCATCATAACTGGGCTCATAATAGGGGAGGTTGCTCCGATAAATGCGCCGATGGCTGCGATCGCGGTTGCTTGCGTGGCCGCGATACTGTCAAAGTACATCATAAGGGTGAAGGGCAGCAACGTCTTCAATCCCGCGGCATTTGGCATGCTGATAGGACTCGCGATATTCGCCTTGGAAGATGCTTGGTGGGGCGCTGCCGGAATACCAATGCAGGGACTGGCCCTTCCTGCGTCTATAATATTTGTCATTGCCTCCTACAAGTCAGGCAGGCTGGTAGCATCACTGTCATTTGCTGCGACCGTAATAGTGCTTACCGTACTGTCCGGCGGGAGCGCATCGCCGTATAGTGTCTTGGTGGCGGCTTTCGGTGTCAACTATTTCTTCGCTTTGCTCATGTTGGCAGAGCCCAAGACCACGCCGTACAGGAACAGGGCGCAGGCGGCGTATGGCGCAGGAATAGGGGTGGCGTACGAGGCCCTCGCCGTGCTTGGGGTATCGTACCCGTATTTCCTGGCGCTTCTTCTCTGGAACATTGCCTATGCGGCTTATAGGAAAAAGGGACAGCGTCTTTGGCAACCTGGCAAAACCGCGGCATCGCAGTCACAATCCGGTTAATATCAGGAGAATTCCCCCAACCTCGTTGTGGGTTGTCTGCATGCTTAAATACCTTTAGCAGAAGTTTTTGCGTGCGGCGGCGCGGCCATAGTGCCAGCAATGAAGGTATTAATATATTTACCTCCAATGAAATGCAGAGGGGTTGTGGCGTAACTTGGCAGCGCGGCAGGCTCCAGATGTATTATGGACTTTGAGCCAAACGGCGATGATGAAGATCTGGAAAGTTCTCGTATGAAGAAACCTGCAAGTTCGGGTTCAAATCCCGGCAACCCCAAGCCCTATCAAGTCCAAAGACGGTGACATAATCTTTTTCTATGTCTCAATCCCTAGTACGTTATAATAAGATATAAATATTTTACTTAAGTATAATACGTGTTTGCTGATACGCTTCGTCGGTCTCCTTTCACGTATATACAAACGTATTTCAAAATGTAAACATTTATAGATTTTATGCGACAATACTCCTATGATAGTATGAGCGGTCTCATAACCGTGAGAATACCTGACGACCTTCAGGCGCAGATGAAGAAGTACAAGGTGAACTGGAGCGACAGGATAAGGATCTATCTTGAGGCGCAGGTCAAGCAGTTCGAGTTGCTGGATTTCCTCGAGGGCAAGGCAGAGGGCATCAAGCGGGGAAAGACGCATGCCGACAGCACAGCAATGATACGCGAGGACAGGGATTCAAGATGATAATACTCGACGCAAGCGCATTGGTAAAACTTGTCATAAAGGAGGCCGGCAGTGCAAAGGCCGTCGCCGGGGTGGACAGGGCCGTAGTGTCAGGCGAGGTGATAGCTGCTCCGGAGATAGCCCTTGCAGAGGCCCTCAATGCGGCGTGGAAACACTTTAGCCTCGCAAAGGACATAAGCAGATCAGAGCTCGATGAGGCCGCGGTGCAACTTTCATTTGTGTGGAGCAAGATAACGCATCTGGACACGAGGCAGCTGGCCTCTGCGGCCATTGGGATCGCAGTTGAGAATAGGCATTCAGTGTACGATACCCTTTATCTGGCAGCATGCAAATCAAACAATGCTCCTCTGCTGACATTTGATGAGAAACTAAGGTCAATCTCGCGGAAAATTGGCGCCCTGCTTCTGTAGCCTATCCCGAAAACTTCTTTACCCTCGCGTCCCTGTTGCGCAAACGCTTAACTCCGCGGCAAGGAACGCAGGAGAAGAAGATAAGCTGAGCATTCCAGGAGAGGGCTCACGCCCCTCCTAGGGACACTACCAAGTCAGTCAGGAAGCCGAAGAGAAGGCCTACTGTCACACCTGCAATCACCGTAGTGTTTGTGGTCTGCTTCACCGCAACCGAGTACATCAGAAGTATGACGAACACAAGCGCGCCTCCGGCGAACGCGAGGAACAATACGTACAGCAGCGGCGATACATATATGCTGCCTATCAATGTACCCAGGAATGTCGGTCCTCCACCGATGAGCCCAAGTTTCAGGAGTGTAATTAGTTGCGGTCTCCTCTCACTGCCCTGCAGCGGTCCCAGTATGCCGAAACCCTCTGTCGCGTTATGCAGCCCGAAGCCTATGACAAGGATGAGCGCGAGGCCTATGACCCCTGCAGCATAGGACTGGCCTATGGCGAGGCCCTCGCTGAAGTTGTGCGCGCCTATGCCTATCGCTATCATCGTCGCGAGCCTGAGCCTGCCCATATGTACGCCATCCTTCCCGGCCATGCTGCTCTCGAGCTTTGTCTCGGTGCCCGCCGTCTTCTTCATGTACCTGCGCTCGTAAAGCGCAAGGCCCACGAGCCCTAGTATTATCCCTGCAAACATTGTCACAAGGAGTGAGATGCCACTGGCCAGTGGGGCGCTCCCTGCGAAAGAGCTGACCACCGCGTTGGTGACGGTGTCCCATGCATGGCCGAAGACGTCGACGACGAGAAATACCAATATGCCTATGGCCAGGGAGTTGAGGAAGGCCTTTGTCCTCTGGCTCGCCTTCATTAGCGCAATCGGAAACCCGAGGAATATGGTGAAGCCAGCTATCGCCCCCAGCACGAGCAACTGGTAATAGTCTACCATGGATACACGCTTATAACAGGGTTATGACCTGAATAAATATAAAGCCAGCGCACCTGCATGGTCATCCAGGAAACCAGCGCCACGCAGTGTATTGAAAAACGATAAATAACTTCGCATGTTGATTATACCGGAGGTGCAATGCAGGACGAAGAGCGGCTGGAGGAACTCGGAAGGAGGATAGTGAAGAGCCTTTACAGCGAGGGCATGATACGCACGTGGTACAAGGACAGGCCAGAGGGCTGGAAGCTCGCGAGCGGCCTTTACAGCCCGTTCTTCATAAGCCTGCGCCCGATATCTAGCGTAAGGAGCGGCTCCATTGAACTGTACAGGATGGCAGGCGAGGCCCTCTCCATCATGCTCCGGAACGCAGGCTTCATTGCCGACGGCAGGCACCGCATAGTAGGCATAGCGATGGCCGGCATAGCGCTCGCGAACGCAGCGACCCTCAACAGCGGCATACCATCGCTGTACACGCGCAAGCTGCCCGAGGAGGTGAAAACGCCCAAGGACGTTGAAGCGTATCTGGGCGCACATGGCCAGAAGTCGCTTGTCGAAGGGGATTTCAACCCGGGCGACACTATCGGGGTGGTCGACGACCTTGTGTCGACATTCGGCAGCAAGGAGCTCGCAATAAGCCAGATAAGGCAGGAGGTCGAGCGCCGCGGCGCAGCAGACGTAAAGATCAATGACATCTTCGTGCTCCTTGACAGGGAGCAGGGGGGCGGGGAGCGCGCCAGGGAGCTGGGCTACAACCTGCATGCGCTGATACCGTTTGCGAGCCGGGGGCTCGGCTGGCTCAGGGAGGATCTTGAACCGGTGGAGTATGATACCATTGTATCGTACCTCAAGGATCCAGGAGCGTACCAGAGCGGTGAGGCGCAGGAGAAACTGAAGTCGTTGGCGCTCAAGGGGAACGACGGCGCCTGATATTACCTCTTTATCTCGGCCTTGATAGTCCTTCCGGTTACCCTTGCGATTCTCGCCTTCTGCGCCATCTCGGCTATGCTCCCCGCCCCGGCGTAGCTTATCGAGGCTTTCACGGCAGAGTTGAGCACGTCGATGACGTCAACAACTCCGCCCTTGTAAGGTACAAGGCCCTCTATCCCCTCGTCGAAGTTCTTGCCGCCGGTGTCGGCATAGCGGTCATTGACGAGGCGCTTCTCCCTTGCTGACTTGCTTCCCATGCCTCTGTAGCCCCTGTATTCCTTGCCGTTCATTGTTATTGTCTCGCCCGGGCACTCGGCCGTGCCGGCGAGCCCGAATCCAAGCATCGCGGAATCCGCGCCAAGCGCGAAGACAAGTGCGATGTCGCCCGCTGTCCTTATGCCGCCGTCGGCTATTATCGGTATGTCGATGCCCAGCTCGTCAATAGCGTCTGCAGCCTGCGCCACGGCAAACGGCGTCGGGGACCCCGCCTTTGTAACGTCGGTGGTTATGCATATGGAGCCGCCGCCTATGCCCGCCCTCACGCCGTCGACCCTGCCAAGGGCCTTGACAGAATGCATCACGTCTTCCTTAGTGCCCATGCTGCCTATTATGACATCCCTGTCAGTCGAGTCAATGATCTTCTTCGCAGACTCGAGGATTGATTTTGTGTGGAAGTGCGCTACGTCGAAGACCAGCGCATCCGCTTCCTTCGAGAGCATCTTGGCACGCTCGATGTCTGTCGGGGCCAGAGCCGCGGCTACAGCCAACCTGCCGTCCTTGCCTCGCGTCGCGTTCTTGCTGACGGGCTCGTGGTTCTTCACCTCGCCGACCATGCGCGACTGCTCCTCTGGTGTCATGTTCCTGTGCAGCACCCCGATGCCGCCGTTCTCGGCCATGGCTATCGCCATCCTCGCCTCTGTCACAGTATCCATGGGCGACGACACAAGCGGGGTCCTGAGCCTTATGTTTGTCGAGAACCTTGTATCGGTGCTGATGTCGCGGGACCTTGTCTCGGAGAATCCGGGGAGCAGCATCAGGTCGTCGAAGTTGAATGCGATCTGAGCCGACTCGAGCCTTTTTGTGAACGTGTCCATGATACTATTTTGCGCAAAAGGTTATAAGCCTTGCCGTGCGCGGACGCTTCACGGTTGTGGCATATCCGACAAGGCGTTCATGCGGCAGTTCGGACCGGCGCAGGTCGCGCTGCGGCTGCGGAATTGACAGCAAACACGCGCGGCGTTACCTGGCGGGCTGGTGCGCCTGGGTCTTCATCCTCCTGGCAATGAGAAGGTATAATGCATACAGCGCCACGCCCATTATGGCTATGACGGCAATTATCTCGGTGACGCTGCCCTGCAGCGCATAGTAGCCGAGCGACATGAGGACGACGTCCCATATGAGTGAGCCCAGTATCGAATACGCGTAGAACTGCTTCTTCGGCATTGCTGCAAATCCTGCGGGGAAGCTGACCAGGCCGCGCAGCACAGGCACCATGCGCATCGAGAACACGGCAAAAACGCCATTCCTGTTGAACCAGCTGTCGAAGCCGTCGAGGGTTTCCCTCTTTATGTGGAAGAGCTGCAGGTGCTTGTACACGACGTCCTTGCTCACGAAATACGCGATGAAGTAGTCTATGGTTATGCCCACTATGCCCGCCGCTACGGCCACAAGAAGCGCGACATAGAAATTGAAGCCGGCGAGGCCCCGCGCCGCAAGGAGCCCTGCAACCGGAAGCACGACCTCGCTTGGTATGGGCAATGAAGCCGACTCGAGCACCATGAGCCCGAAAAGTGCGATATAGCCGTACTTGCTAAGCGCGGCAGACGCGGCAACGCCGCTGAATATGGAGCTCAGGTTTACCACAAACAACACCTATTGAAACCTTTTATTGCGCTGTGACGCGGCCCCCTCTCCGTGCCAAGGCCCGGGCTTCCCTCCAATGCACCAGACGCATGTCCCGGTTCCTCGGGAATGCCTGCTCAGGACTAATTGTGTGTCCTTTGAGGTCTGCGCCCTGGATTTATATGCGCTTTTCAAGATGACCCTTTATATATTACCCCCCTGTATTTTATATGCTGCGGTGGGCTTGTATCCCGCCCGCGAAGGGAACGGGCTTTGCGCCCACTTTCCATAATCGTTTGGTTTGATGTCAGGCTTGGGCAGGAGGTATATGGGGCAGAACTTCCTCATAAGCGAGGCCGTTGCGAGGGCGGAAGCGGCGCACGCGCACGGCAAGATCGTGCTTGAGATAGGCCCTGGCAAGGGCATACTCACCAGGGAACTGTGCAGTGTCGCGAAGAGGGTCGTTGCCGTGGAGAAAGACACGAGGCTGTGCACCGTGCTGAGATCCTCACTGCAGTACCCCAATCTTAAACTCGTCAACAAGGACTTCTTCGACGCTACGCCTTCTGAACTCGAGTCCGGGTACATCGACATTGTCATAGCCAACATACCATACAGCATCTCAAGCAGGGTAGTCATGTGGCTCAGGGAACACGAGCTGCCGGCCGTGCTGTGCCTGCAGAAGGAATTCGTGGAGCACATGCTCGCGAGGGAAGGCGAAGGCAGCTACTCCAGGCTCAGCGTGACGTGCGCCCTTTCATTCAGAATCATCGAGATAATGAAGGTGCCGAGGAACAGCTTCAGGCCGGTGCCGGAGGTAGACTCTGAGGTCGTGTTCCTTGAACCCCATGGGGCTGCCATTACAGACGCCGAGTCAGACACCATAAACCTGATTATGCAGCACAAGAAGAAGACCCTGCGCAATGCTATCATCGATTCCAAGGCCGAGCTCGGAATAAGTGAGGAGAAGCTCGATGCCTTTGTCAGGAGCAACGACTGCTCGATGCGCGTCTTCATGATGTCTCCGCAGCAGATACTGGGGGTCGCAAAGGGCCTTGCGTCGCTTCAGAAGCCATAGAGGGGGTTTTCCTCTTCTAGTATGATCCCGTTCTTCACCCTCTGGAGGAATTTCTTCTCAGCTTCCGCTGAGCCCCTCTCGCCGAGCAGCATGCGGTAGTGGATGGGTGCTATGTGCGCTGCCTTTATTTTTCCGGAAGCCCTTATAGCGTCCTCAACGTCCATGACGTATGTGCCGCCCATGGGCAGCAGCGCCAGGTCAACATCTATGCCAGACATCTCCGGTATGTTGTCCGTGTCGCCCGCGTGGTACACGCGCTTGCCATTCGTGGTGATTATATAGCCAACCCACCTGTTCTCCCTCGGATGCTTGTCCAGGCGTTCCTTCACTACGTTGTACGCCGGAACGGTCCTCACCCCCATTCCGTCGACTGTGAACTCTTCGTCAGGCACCACGCCCGCGGCGTTGTAGCCCTTGAGCTTCCCGACGCTGTCCTCGGGAACGAATATCTTTGTTGACCGCGTGGCTATCCTCTTTATGTCGTCCATGTTGAGGTGGTCAAAGTGCTGGTGCGTTATGAATATAATGTCTGCCTTCTTCGGTTCGGCCTTGAGTTTGAAAGGGTCTATGTAGACAGTCCTGCCGTTTTCCTCGAAGACGAAGCTCGCGTGCCCCAGCCACTTTATGAACTCGTATGCCATCATACCCCCTTACGCTCTTTTCATTCAAAGCCTAAAAAACTATCAGGCGTTGCCCTTTACCTCGCTACTATGGCGCCTCTCCCGCTTCCTGCTCGCGCTCAAACTCCGGCTTTAGCGTGAGAAGCCCGCTCTCGGCCGCTTTCATCACGGTATCAATTGCTATGCCTCTTGCGGTGTCAAGTACTTCAGCGGCCTTTCTTTGTATCTCTGCCTTGCTCAGCGTCGGATATCTCGCCGCGAGGTTCTTCTCGGTAACTGCCAGCCTGGCTTCATGATCCGTTCCCTCAACCATCCTGATGGCGTCTGCGATGTAGTTCTCCGCTGCCGCTATGAGACTGTTTGCAATTTCTCCCCCTGCGTCAATGCCCTCGAGCGCATCGCGGATACCCGCCGAGTTCTTCACCACGCTCACCGCCGTGCTCTTGTGGCTGCTGTACGCGATCCATGCAAGGCTGAGCTCGGCGGGGGCTTTTGGGTTGCTCTTTGCAGAGGGGTTGTCGCACATGATCCCGGCGGCCCATCCGCATGCAGGCACGCCGTTGGCAAAGCTCTTGTGCTTTTTAGCGGCAGTCGCCCCGAGCATGGACCCGTCGGCGCCTTTCAGCGTAAGCGCCCGGATCCCGTCCTCTTCGTCAAGCCCGAGCACTGCGAGCGCGGCGCTCTCATTGTTTGCCACAAGGCTGTACAGCTGCTTCGTGGCCCCACAATGCAACAGCTCCCTTATCTCGGCTGTCGTGATATAATCATCGCGTTGCGCGTTCCAGGCTGCGATGCGTATATCATGTTTCCGGGCATCTTCTGCGCCACCGGTTGCGCTATTGCCCTCAACCGCATCCGGTGCTATCTTTCCTATCACTCTTGGGCTATGCGAGCTTCCTGCGCCCGGCGCGACCTCCAGGGGTTTCATGTCGTAGATTCCTGTACCGACTTCCTTCACGTTAGCAGATGCGACGACTTCTGGCTTTTTCTGTACAACGCCGTTCATGATGTCATCCCTTTCTAGCATTAAGCTTGATCATAAGCGTCTGCCTTACAGCAATCCCCTGCTTGTCCTTGAGCGAGAGAAGCCTGTCTGTCATCTCAGACTCTGCAATCTCAGGCCATCTGCACGCGATAATGTGCGCAACGCTGCCCCTGCTGCCGCTCAATTCCGCTATCTCCGGGCTCCTTGCGGCCTTTACCGCCGCACTCCTCCACCACATCACAGCCTCCTGTGCGAGCGTCAGGTACCCGGCAGACATTTCCCTCCATGTCTTATTGTCGAGAAGGCGCAGCGCGACTTGTTCATTCCTCCTGACCGCGTAAAGCAGCGGAACGTAGCATCTCCTCCTGCCAGACATCTTATCCTTTGATGCGTTCTGCATAGGATAAGCAACGCTGCCCTGATATTTAAGCGTGACTGTTCCGCGGGTTTCCGGGCCGGTGCGTCAGCCCGTAAACGTACCACTTGAAATATTCCGGGGCCCACTTCATGAGCCTGAACCTCGATTTTCCGGCAGCGCGGTCCCTCCATACTGTCGGCACCTCTGCAATCCTGAATCCCATCGCATAGGCCTTTACGGTTATCTCCATGCCCAGCTCGAAGCCCGCCTCGCTCTCTATCTTTATGCGCCTTATAAGCCTCCTGCTGTACATCTTGAAGTTGTTGGTCACGTCATGGGTAGGTATGCCATTGAGGTAGTGCATGGTGATCCCAATGGACCTTGACATGAGCTTCTTGAAGAAGCTTCCGCCTTTTATGCCGCCGCCTTTCATGTATCTGGAGCCGCACACGACGTCGTACCCGGACATGCACAGCCCGTACATGCGCGGTATGTCGCGTGCGTCATCTGACAAGTCCGCCATGGTGACGAGGACTGCGCCGCCGGGCGTGTTGTAAAGGCCGGTCTTTACGGCGTTCAGCACCCCCTTTCCGTACCTGTTCTTCATGAGCACTATCCTGAACCTGTACCCGTCCCTGATGCTCCTCACGACCTGGATGGTGTTGTCGCCGTCAAAGTCGTACACTATGTAGAGCGTGAAGGGCACCTTCCGCAGCGCCTTCGCAAGGCCGTCTATAAGGCCGCGAATGTTCTCGCCCTCATTGTATACTGGAACGACTATGGAAAGGCCCCGGCTCATGAACTCGTGCACTGACGCTTTGGTGATAATTGAACCAATATGCTTAAATATTATTCATCGTATAATTATCCGCATAACGGCTTATGGTGAGATGATGGCAGCATACAAATACGACGTGTGCGTTGTCGGCGGACTGGGTCATGTAGGTCTCCCCCTCTCCATGATGCTTGCTGATAAGGGGCTCAGGGTTTGCGCATTCGACATATCAAAGGAGGCATACGAAACAACATCAAAGGGCAGGCTGCACTTCATGGAGGAAAACGGCGAGCCCATCCTCAAAAGGGTCCTCGCGAACGGCATGCTGACCCTGTCGCTTTCAAAAGACTCCATACTCGAGAGCGAGGCCGTGATAATAACCATAGGCACCCCCATAGACCTGCATCTCAGCCCAGAGGTTGCCGTGGAGGACTTCATAAGCAAGAATCTCGATTATATAAAGGACGGGCAGCTCCTCGTGCTGCGCAGCACGGTATACCCTGGCACAACGGAGAAAGTGCACAATCTGCTGGTTTCAAGCGGCAAGAAGGTCGACCTCGCGTTTTGCCCGGAAAGGATAGCGCAGGGATACGCGGTGCGCGAGCTCGTCGAACTGCCGCAGATAGTGTCCTCTACAACAGAGCACGGGATCGAGCGCGCATCCAAGCTATTCGGCGTGCTCACGGATGACATAATAACGCTCCCCCCGAAGGAGGCAGAGCTCGCGAAGCTTTTCACCAATGCATGGCGTTACATAAAGTTTGCTGCGGCGAACCAGTTCTACATAATAGCCAACGAGACCAACGCGGACTTTTACAGGATATACAAGGCGATGTCCTACAAATATCCGAGGGTCGCGGACCTTCCCTCGGCGGGGTTCGCCTCTGGCCCGTGCCTCTTCAAGGACACCGTACAGCTCAACGCGTTTGCCAACAGCAACTTCCACATAGGCAACAGCGCCATACAGATAAACGAGGGCCTGCCGGCGTACATGGTCTCCAAGCTCAAGCAGAAATACGATCTGCGCACAAAGAGCGTCGGGATACTGGGGCTTGCGTTCAAGGCAGAGAACGACGACAAACGCGACTCGCTGTCGTACAAGCTTATGAAATCGCTGAAGTTCGACGTCAAGAACCTATACTACACCGACCCCTACGCAAAGGAGCCCGGCAGCATAGACGCGGAGGAGCTGGTCAGGAAATCCGACATTATAATACTCGCCACGCCGCACAAGAGGTACGCGAAGCTCAACATCGGCAAGGACAAGGTGCTGGTAGACATCTGGGGTTTCTACAGCAAGGCGCAGAAGGGTACCTAACCGGGCACGCTCCGTCAAATGTTAGATATCGCCATTCGATACTGCGTCTGCGACCTTCCTGACGATTTCCATTCCGGCAGCGTGCATCGCCTCCTGCGTGAGTGCGCCTATGTGCGGAGTTATCAACAGGGCCCCCTTCCTGGCAAGCCTTGCGACTGCGCCGTCCTCCATGTCTCTCTTGTTGAATACGTCAACAGCGGCGCCCGCTATCGCGCCGCTCTCGAGGGCCGAGATCAGCGCGGCAGTGTCTACGAGCTCCGCCCTTGCGGCATTGACGAGAAACGCACCCCTCTTCATCAACGCGAACTGCCCTGAGGATATCATGCCCCTCGTGTCCTTGCTGAGCAGAGAATGCAGCGATATGACATCGGATTCGCGCAGGAGCTCCTCAAGAGTGACCATCCTGAACTCCCTGCTGCTGACAAAAGGGTCAAAGGCTATGACCTTCATACCGAATGCCTTTCCGTATCCTGCGACCCTTGAGCCTATCCTGCCGAGGCCTACCAGCCCAAGGGTAAGGCCGCTGAGCTCCCTGCCCGCGAAGAGATGCCTCTTTTCATTGCCTTCAATCATGCTCTCGTGCGCCCACGGCACTTTCCTGCAAAGGCCCAGTATCAAGCCGAAGGCGTATTCGGCAGTTGAGACGGTGTGTGCGTCGCCTAGGTTGATGACCTTGACCGACTTCTTCCTTGCATAGTCCACCTCTATGTGGTCCAGCCCGGTGGTCGCGCTGGCTATGAGCTTCAGTTTCTTTGCATGCTCCAGCAGTTCCCGGTCAACCTTTACGTCTACGCGGATGAGGAGTATGTCTGTGTCAGATATCTCTCCGAGGAGCTCCGCGCGCGTCAGCTTTCTGCTGACAACGTTCCCGGCCTTCCTTAGCACTGCTATCGCTTCATCATCGAAGAACTCGGGACTCGCCACAAGTATCTTGTACATCATACCACGTGGTCCATCCAGGTACCTTTATATTCCAAACAAATATAAATTGCTTTGCAGCAATATATTCGCGATACACGGCGCGCGATGCCCAGGTATCAATGAGGTACATCAATGTCAAGAATACTTGCGCTGGGCGGCTCCGGCTTCATAGGCTCTTATGCAGTACGCCGCCTTCTCGAAGACGGCCATGAAATAACATGCGTAGACAACTTTTCCAAGTACGGCGCCATAGAGCACGACTTCTACAAGGACCCTAACTTCAAGCTCGTGAAGAAGGACGTAAGGGACATGACGCCGAAGGAGTTCAAGGGCTTCGACATAGTCCTCGGGTACGCTGCGCTGATAGGCGGCATAGGCTACTTCCACAAGATACCATACAGGATAGCCAAGGAGAACACGCAGATGATAACGAGCACCGTCGACAATATTCTCAAGGGCGCGCCGGATGCGGTGTACTACTATTTTTCGTCGTCAATGGTATATGAACGGGTGCAGAGGCCCGTGACGGAAGAGGACGCGCTCACGCAGCCGGTGCCATTGACCAATTACGGCATGCAGAAGCTGTTCGGCGAGTTCATAGTGCGCGGCGCGAGGGAGGAGACGGGCCTCAATTATGCCATAATCAGGCCGTTCAACGCGGTAGGAAGCGGCGAACTGCCGCACGTCGACGCAAAGGGCTCTGTAGAGTTCGGCATGTCGCACGTCATTCCGGACTTCGCATACAAGGCTATTTCCAGACAGACGCCATTTGAGATATTCGGGGATGGAAAGCAGGTGCGCACATTCACGCACGCGAAGGACATAGCCGATGCGACGAGCCTCATGATAAAGAACGGCGTGAAGAACAACGACTTCAACATATGCGGGAATGTATCGGTATCGATGCTCGACCTGGCAAAGCAGGTATGGTCAAAAGTGCACAACGGGGAGAAGCTCGACGAATTCAAGCATGTCCCGGCGCCGAAGGACGATGTCAGGTTCCGCGTAGGCGTATCGGAGAAGGCCAAGCGCATGTTTGGTTGGGCCCCGAAGTATGGCCTCGATTACATGCTGGACGATACTATAGGATTCATACGGGCGAACATGGCGAATCTGGGTCTCAAGAGGGAACGTGCTACAAAATCGATCTGAAGAGGTTCAGATCCCTAGGAAAAGTATCAAGTCGGACCCTGTCGCGGTATATGTCGCGGATGTTGGCGGCAAGGCGTCAGGCATATGCCATATTAACTGCGGCAAAAGCAGGGAAAACATCCATGCGGTCGTGCTTGGCATAGCCATAAAACCTTACAGAAGAAGGCACAGGCGAGGCACTGATAAACTTAAGTTCGCCACATTGAACTTCTTATGACGTAACCTATTTGATGGTAGGTTACCTGTTTTCATATGATAAGCATGAACAGCGTAACACTACCAGTAGGTAGTATATCAATCAT
>JAMCZF010000015.1 GCA_023485825.1 Candidatus Martarchaeota archaeon | reverse complement strand
GGAGTACGGGTCTATGAACCAGTATATCTGCAGCGGCGATGCTGTGCTGCATGCGACCTTGCCCTGCAGCATGACCACGCCATAGGACTTCACATAGTTCTGCGTTGTCAGCGACGGCTTCACGGCCTGTATGAATGGCGTTATGCTCGAGTTCTTGTCGTTGTACAGGAAGCTCAGGTAGATAGTGCCGTTGACCCCGGGCTGGCTTATCGGCGCAACAGCATACCACTCCCCGCTGTCGGGGAGATATGTGAGCGACATGGAGTTTGTTTCGGTTATGTATGGAAGGAGCGCATATGATGTATTGAGGTAGGAGTAGCTCGCTATCAGGCGTTCTATCGAGAGCCTTACCTGCGATGCGTTGTGCAGCGGCGACGCGCAGGTCCCGTTCGAGAACGCGTACGCGCAGGCGGTCCTGTTTGTGGCGTTGTTCGGCACTGCCTGCGTAGGCCGGTTGAAGCTCGATACCGCGAGCAACAGGGCCGCCATAATTGCCACAAGCACTATGAGCGCGACATGTATGCCGTCAAGCCCGCCAAGCCTGCCCAGCGGTTTCACCACTACGCTGGGTTCCTTGAGCCTTCCCTTATCCTCTTCTTTCTTTGCCATTCCATCAACCATGTTGCACATGCACGCGGGTCCGGCGGGATTTGAACCCGCGGCCTTTGTCTTAGGAGGACATCGCTCTATCCAAGCTGAGCTACGGACCCATTGACTGCACAGGCTACATCCTCTCAACTGTTTCTATACCTAATAGGCAGAGCATATTATATATTGCTTGCCTCGCAGCCCATACTATCGCAAGGCGCAGCGGCATTGCCTCCCCGGACTTGAGCACGTCCGTGCTCTGGTAAAACTTGCCGAACATGAACGACAGCTCCATGACGTAGTCCGCTATGACATTCGGCCTGTATTCCTTGCAGGCCTTCTCAACAACATCACGGCATTGCGAGATAAGCTTCACGAGCGCAAGCTCGTCGCCGCGGCCCATCTGCGCAAAGCCTCCAGGCATAATCCTCTTCGGGTCCGCGGCGCCTTTCTCAAGTATCCGGGTAGCGCGCGCGTACATGTACATGCAGTACGGCCCGCTGTTGGCATTGAAGTCGAGCGCGCGATCCCAATCGAACACGAGCTTGCGCGCCGGGTCCACCCGCAGGAAGTCGAACTTTATCGCGGCTAACGCGACCCTGCCCGACACCTCCTCAGGGTCTACCCCGCCGGCAGGCTCCCTGCTTGCTTTCATCATGTCCAGGGCCTTTGCCTTGGTCTCGCGCAGCAGGTCGTCTGCAGTATAGTTGCGCGACTCGCCGAGCCACGTGCCCTTCCTCCCTGATAAACTGCCCTCTGCAAGGCCGACCTCCCCGTACGACAGGTGATGCAGCACAGAGGACCTGCCGCTTACCTCAGACAGGACATTCTTCAGAATCTCCTGCTGCGCCTTCTGCGCCGAGCCTATGGTGTTTACTGCTATGTCCGCGCGCCCGAAGCCTGCGGGCTCGCCCGCCGCGCCGGTGCTTAACACGCATGTGCCGTCCGGCTGCTTGATGAACTTGCTGAACTTGAAGTCTGCCTTCATTATACCGAGCTTCCACATGTGGAAGGCGATATCCTTCGCCAGGTATGTCGCCGCGCCGTTGCTGCGCACGAGCACCTTTGAATCGTCTTCGCCGTTCTCCACGGCACCCTTCGAGACGACAAGGCAGCCAGCGTACTTGCCGGATTCAGGCACCCTTGCTATGCCCTTCTCCTTGAGCAGCGCAAGTGCGTTGTCCAACAGCCTTTCGTGCAGTATGTCGCTTTCCCAAACCATGCCATCATGGCATATGCCATAGGCGAACGCGGTGGCGTACTGCGCCCTGACGCAGTTCTCTGCTATCTCGCGGACTGTTGCAGATTCTACGCTATCCCTCTCTTTCGGGTCCTCTATTATCTTGAGCAGGGACTTTATCTCGTCTTCAACGCCGGGTTCCTTGATGTGCCTGTTAATCTCAACATACTTCTCGCCCAGGAACTGGTCGTACTTCTTGCCGTTGGGATTCCAATCAAGGTGCCTCGAGCCCCAGAGCATCTCCGCCATCTGCAGGCCGAGGTCGTCTATGTAGTCCATGCGCTCTACCTTATACGAGCAGAAGGCCATTATCCTCGATATGGAGTCACCGAGCAGCGGGTTGCGCAGGTGCCCGAGATGCCAGGGCTTGTTCGGATTCACGCTGGGGTACTCTATGAGCACCTTCTTGCCCCTGCCCGTGTCAGAGGAGCCGTATCTCCCGCCCATCTCAACGACGTCGCCTATGACCTGCCTCACGAGCTCCTTCTCATCGAGCTTTGCGTTTATATAGCCGCCGAGGGACGTAGCGCTTACTATGAGCCTGCCGCTCCTCATGCCCTTCGCTGCGGCCTCTGCCACCTCTGCGGGCGTCTTCTTCACTTGCCTTGCTATGCGCATGGCGATGGAGGAGCTGATGTCCCATTCCGCATCCAACGAATACGATATCGAGTACAGCAGCTCTTTTTCATCCAGCGCAATCTCGGGATAAGCCTTCCCTATTGCTTCCTTGATGAGCTGTGCCAGCTCAGCCTTTGCGGGATCTGTTGCGCCCATTCTATCGCGTTATATTCTGATGCAAGATATGACATAAGGGGCTTCACCCCTTATAAACCCCACGCATGGGTGGGTCCTCTCCGCCGGCGAAGCCGGCGGTAT
>JAMCZF010000005.1:12940-14505 GCA_023485825.1 Candidatus Martarchaeota archaeon | reverse complement strand
GGCAGTGGGGCTCTGGTAATAACCCTTGGTGATGGCCCTCGCTATAGCGATGTAATATGAGGTCGTGTCGCTGTTTTTCTGGCTTAGCAGCAGGTATATGTAATCGTTCGGGGTCGATGCTACAGACACCAGGCCATAGCCCTGGGTGCCTATTATGGCCGTGTTGCTGCTCAGGTTTATTGCTATGCCGCTGTTGTTGAACGCGAATGCGTTGTAGGTCTTGCCGTTATCGGGGGAGAAGTTGGCTATCATGACGCCGTTGATGTCTATCGGGTACGGCTCTATGGCGTTTATCGCGCCGCCATAAGTCAATGGCGTGAATACGCCCTCGGTTGGCGATGTGAGATTCGGGGTGGTGTACGACGTCTGGGGGCTGAATGTTATGTTCCAGTTGAAGAACAGGTATGGCAGGACCGGCTCGTACTGTATGCCGAAGCCGTTGTTGTTCTTTGACTTTGTGCCAGCAGGTGTGCCCGCAGGGTTGGAGCCGGCGAAGGCGGCGGGGGCGATGGACGTGGTTGGGATTGCGCCCGATCCGAAGATGCCCTGCGGGGACGGGGCCACTGCCGTCTGAACCACGGAGCCGGAGCCTGTGCCGGTGGTGCTGGAGCCCGTGGGCGTGCCCTGGCCTCCGGTCGAAGCCCAGCTGTTGCCCGTAACTGTATTGGCGTAATCGAACGGTATTGCAGTGTTCTTTATCCAGTCGAGCACATCGTACATCTGGTACGTGTAGCCGTACGTGCACTGGCCCCAGGTGAGCTGGCCGAGTGGGTTTACGTAATAGGTGAGCTTCGGCGTGAGCGCCTGCGTCAGGTCGACATACGGCGCGGTCCATGACCACAGCGCGTGCTGCGCGAAAGAAGGGACGCTGTCGAATATGTAGGACCTCGTGGAGAAGCCGTTGGACAGTTCGCCGTCAACCTGGGGCGAGTATGCGTAGACCGTTGTGAACAGCTGTGCGAAGTTGAAAGGCTCGACGCCGTCGAGCTGCGTCCACTCTGGCTCAAAGATGAAGTTGTAGGTCCTCGCATGCAGTATTAAAGAGGAGACGAGGCTCGAGTCCATGTTCACGCATGCGTTGCCGCCTATTGATTTTGTGGCCGGCTCGGTGCTCGCCATTCCCATGGCACCGTTCTGGCTCGGGGTCGGGCACGTGAGGAACCATCCCGCGACCGCGTTGTTGTAAGCCACCACCGAATTTGTCGGCGATACCGAATACTCGCCGGAGCTTGGGGCCGGTGCGGCGCGTGGTGGTGGCCCAGTGCCCGGCGGGATTGTTGTGCTGGGCCCTTGCTGCGCCTGCGGGGGCACGAAGCCCGACGTGCTGCTCGTCGAGCTTGTGGTAACGCTCTGGCCGAATCCGTATGCGTAGTTTGTGGTGATTACCTCGTTCATGTCGTTGTTGAACACGCCGACTCCGAGCTCGTTCATCAGCATGTTGCCTAGGTCCTGGGGCAGCTGGTGTATCTCTGATTCTGCTGAACCCATATTTGTTCCGCTGACCATGTTTGTCTCGCTGCTGAGGTCAGGCATGCCTGACCCGAACATGTTGCTGACCGCGCCCG
>JAMCZF010000005.1:0-12930 GCA_023485825.1 Candidatus Martarchaeota archaeon | reverse complement strand
GGTACTCCTCCACTGACTTTTGGGTCGTGTTTGATATGCCGTCGCCGAGGGCGCGCACAAAGTCCTTGCCCCAGCCCAGCGCCTTGCCGAACGCGTCGTTTAGCGTATTGGATATAGTATCGCCGAATGCCTGTCCGAGGGTCCTGCCGAGGACGTCCCCGAGCCCCGCGCCGAGCGTTTTTGTGAAGTTGCCGTTAAGGAAGCCCGAGAAGGGCTGGGCGAAGCCGGCGCCGAGCGCCCCGCTCAGCGCGCCCCCGAGGCCATTGCCGAGGCCGGCGCTGAATCCCGCACTTGAGCCGCCGAAGACCGTAGCGTCGCCGCTGGTGCCGAAGCCGCTGCCTATGCCCTCCTGTATGGAGCCGAGGAAGGATGATCCGAACATGGACGTTGTCGCGGCGCCCAGGGAGCTTGTTGCAATTCCGAGAGCGCCTGCCGACCCGCCCGCGCCGAACGTGCCCTGCAGCGAGCTTCCCAATGCGCCGGATATGTCTGCGCCGAGGGATTCCTGGAATACCGACTGCAGAGAGTCGCCGATTCCGGCGCTGAGGCCCTGGCCTATCCCGGCGCCTATGCCGCTGGATACCGCAGAGCTTAACTGCTGCGTGAGCGACGTCGCAATAGACGTGCTTATCGCGCTGCTCAAAGACGACGAGGTGCTTGAGAATGCAGTCATGAGCGATGTGCCGAGGGAGAAGCTCAGCGCGGTCGCGAGGCCGCTCGGCAGGTATCTTTGCAGGTTTGATGTGACCGCAGACGCCACCGTCGAGGTCATCCACGATGTCGCGTACGACAGGGAGACGTGGCCCACGCCGCCGTTGGTCAGCGCCTGCAGCGAGCTCTGAATCGAGTTGTTGAGCGACGTCTCGAATGTCCTGTTCAGCGTATTCTGCAGGTCCTCGCCGAGGCTCGTCACGAGCGAGTTGTCAAGCGTTCGCTGGAATTGCGAGAACACGCCGCTGTTGTTGAGCATCTGCGTCAATGACGTCTGGAGAGAGCTCTGGAGTCCTTGCTCCAGGTTCTGCTGTATGGCTGCACCTATTGACGACTGCAATGCAGACTGCAGGTTGCTTTGGAGCGAACCTGCCAGCGAGCTGCTCAGCGATGAAAACAGGTTCGCGCCAAGGTCCTTCTGGAGCTGCCCTGCGAATGTGCTTCCCTTGCTTTGCCCGTATTGGCCGCTCATTGCGCCGCCCATCACAGCTGCAAAGCTGGACGATGCGCTGGCCGATATCGAAGATGACAGCGAGCTGCCGAGGCCGTTGGAAAGCGCCGAAGAGAGCTGCGAGGCCAGCGAGTCCGCGAAGCCTGAAGACAGGGCGCCGCTTATGCCGCCTGCGATGGAGCTGCTGAGCGAGCCTGCGAGCTGCGAGGACAGCGCGCCGGCTATCGATGATGACAGTGCAGACCCAAGGCCCTCGGAAAGCGATGCCGCGAGATTGGAGTTGAAGAGGCCCGAGAACTCTGATGAAAATTGGCCCCCGAGGTTGCCCAGAACTCCTGCGCCAGCGTAATAGTTTGCGTTTCCGTTGGCGCTAGCGCCTATGTAGGAGCTGGTGTACGCCTGTATGCTTGTTCCCAGGCTCGCGTCGAAGCCGCCGCCGAACATGCCCTGCATCTGCGCCATGAACGGGCCGAAGAGGTTCTGGTTGAGGGAGTCGGCGAAGGCCTGCGCGCCCTTGGAGTAGTTGTAGTATGTGAAGTTTTGGATCATCTGGTTGGCTATCTGGGTGACGTTCAGGTTATTCTTCACGAACTGGCTTACCGACTGCGATACGCCCCATATGGCGTCCGACATTATCCTGGAGGCCGCGTCAGTCGCGTTGGACAGGGTGAACTTCTTGCCCTCATACTGCACCAGGTTCGAGTACGTTGAAGAGTCTATTATAGCAGGCAGGCCGTTCACCACGGCCCATGTCAGTGCGTTCGCCACATAGGACGTATTCTTGGCGCCGTAGGAGTAATCCTGGCTCTGATATTTCAGGCCATTCGACAGGGCGTTATAGAGCTGGCCCGGTATGCTTGCCAGAAGGCCGAGGTATATGCTGCTCTCCATGCTCAGGATAGTCTGCGGCGTGATTACGTTGCCCACCTGGCCCTGCATGACAGGGGTCATTGCCCCGTCAAGGCCCGTGCTTATCACCCCTGATGCTGCTGCGGACAGGCTTGCTGACAGCTGGAACCCTGCGGTGAAGCCGTCGCCCTGGAGCACTGACTGTATGTCAAGCTGTATCTTGCCCTGGAGCTGCGCCATCGTCTCGGCCGTGGCCTGCTGGAGTATCGCTGAAAGCTGGTTTGTTATAGCATCGCTCAGGGAATTCGGTATGAAGTAAGTAATGTTCATCGGGGGCAATGTCACGTACGTTGTCACCCCGCCGACAGTGACAGGCACGCTCGTGGATGACAGCTGTATGGACATGCTGCCGGGCTGCGACAGCGAACTGGTCTCCGCATACAGGTACTGGTCATTCGCAAGGCTGTTGAATGCGTTGGCAAGGAAATCGTTGAGCTGCTGCGTGAGCCCCTGCAGGCCGCCGCTTGAGCCTAATGAGTTTGGTGGCTGGTATGCCTGCGCGTGCGGATAATCCAGCATTTGGCTTTGGTTCGGCGGCAAGTACATCTGCGGCGCGCCGGATGCCGTTCCGTTGAGCTGCTGCGGCGCGCCCTGCGCAGCCGCAACCGCGAAGGAGAGGAACGCTGCAATGGCAATGAGCGTGGCGATGACGGGAGCCGTGAGGTTGATGCTGTTTTCATCCGGATTCCCTGACATTTAGACGGCCCGCCATTATAATGATAGCAATACAACTGCATAGTATTTAAGCATTTGCGAATGAAACTGCCCTCGTCAGAAGACCCTCAGGGAGAAGGACCTCACCACCCTCCTGACGAACTTGTAGAATGAGCTGCTGTTCCTCTTCACGTCCTTTATCATGGCCTTGTACCTGCTCTTCTCCTCCGGGCTCAGCTTGCCCTCCTTCACCGTCGTCTGTTTCTTCCCGTCCACTATCTGCGTTTCCGTCTTGCTTATTATGCTCTTCTTGACCATGGCATACCATTCGTCAAGGGTGTTGCCGTGCATCTTTATCATCTTCAGGAAGTCGCGCATTGTTATCTTGCGCTTCCTGCCGGTCCTGTCCTCCTCCGCAGCCGGTATCAGAGCCGCCTTGTCGCATATCTCCTCTAGGTCTGCCTGCGAAAAGCCCATGGTTGCGCGCGCCAGCCTGCCGAAGTTTATGTGACCGAGCGGCATCTTGCGCGTGTTGTATATCAGCGCCGCCTTCCTTGTCCTGTAGTCCGGCGGCGGTATGTATATAGCTTCGCCGAACCTCTTGCTGCGCTTGAGGGCAGGATCCACATCCCATGGCTGGTTTGTCGCGCCTATCACGAATATGCCCTCGGGGTTCTTCTCTACGCCGTCCATCTCCTGAAGGAACTGGTTTACGGCCATGCGCATGTATGAGCTCTGCTCTCCGCCGCCGGCGCCTTCGCCGGCGCGCTTTTGCCCCAGAGCATCGATTTCGTCGAAGAATATGACAACCGGGGTGTTTTTGCGCGCCTGTTCGAATATCGCGTGCATGTTCTTCTCGGTGTTTCCTGCGTACATGTCCACTATCTCGTTTATCCTGGCGATTATGACCTTGGAGCCGGTCTCGCCGCCGATCGCGTTGACGAAGTATGTCTTGCCGCAGCCGGGCGGGCCGTAGAACAAGACGCCGAGGCCGAGCTTCTTGCCGTACGCGCGCAGGAGGTCGGGCTTCTTGATTGCGAGGATTATGTTCTCGTAGATGAGCTTCTTCTCCTTCTTCATGCCCACCACGTCCTTGAAGCTTATGTTGGAGATGTGCCACCTTACCTTCTTTATCTGGCCCTCCTCCACCACGGTGTCGGTGTTCTCACCATGGGACTTTGTCGCAACGCCGCTGCCTGATGGCGATGGCCCTGCGGCAGGTGCGCCGCCCTCCTGCGTGAGCTTGCTCTTGAGCTGCTCGATCCTTGCCTTGGCCTGCTCGTAATTCGGATTCAGGGACAGCGCTTTCTCGTACCATTCCTTTGCGCCCCTGTAGTCGTGCTGGTACTCTGATATTATGCCCATGACGTATGGCGCGTCATAGCTGTCCGGCTCGATGCTGAGAACCTTCTCCGCGTCGCGGGTCGCCTCGGTGTACTTGTTCAGTATTGCGTAGGACAGGGCGCGGTTGAAGTAGGCGCTCGAATAGTTTGGATCAGCGTCTATGGCCTTCGTGTAAAGTATTATCGCCTTCTCGAAGTCGTTCTGCTCGAAGGACTTCCCCGCCTCTGTATAGAAGTTCTTCGCCTCTGCGCTGCCTGTGCTGCCGCGCTGCGACTGGTTCTCCGACTTGCCTGCTGCCATCTCAAACACATATTATCTTTGAGTCAAGGTATTTATCCTTTGCCTCGTGTCACAGCTGTATTTTCGCACTCTGCTGCTCACCGGCGCGGTTTGCGCGCGGCGGGATCGTACCTGTATTCATCGCCGGGCAGTGTGCCGGCATTTTCCACATAATCCAGCAGCTTGTTCAGCTCATAATCGACCGCAGCGATGCGGCTGTTTCTGCGGGACACATGCGTTATGGTGAAGGAGTTGAACATGCGCGCCACCATCTTGGCCTTGAGGTTGAAGGTTCGCAGCGCCGGCGCCTTTGTCTTGTACTCACTTGTTATCTGCTTTGCCATTACCATGCTGTCAGTGAACGCATGGACTTCGTTGTCGTGGCCGTATAGCTCCTCTATCTTCTCCATTGCGGCTATGAAGGCTATGTACTCCGCTACATTGTTGGTCCTTATGCCATTGAAGAACACCTTAGCGTACAGCATGCGTTCCCCCGCCTCGAAGAGCGCGTAGCCTGATGCGCTCTTGCCGGGATTGCTCCGTGATGCGCCGTCGGTATATGCGTGTATCAGCATGCGATTCCCTTAGTTTTCTATGCCCTTCAGCTCCCCGACGCTCCCGAAGCCGAGGGTCTCGCCCTCGCCTATGCAGAGCGCCTTCATCTTATCGATGTCAGCATGCCTCTTAAATATTGGTGCTATGCCGGAGACGCCCTCAAGGTTAACGCTTACGCCCTCTGCGAAGTAGCTTATCGCAGGGAGCACGACGAGCCTGCTTCCGCCTGCCGTGGACCCTGACAGGAAGCACCTGAGCTTCTCCCTTGCGCCCACATCATCGTAGACAGTTATGGCCGGGTGCAGATGGCCCATCACCATGGTCTCTGCGTGCGACCTCGGCAGCTTCTCGCCGTGGAAGAACAGGAACCCGTCGGCCAGGAACTCTTGTTCGTGCACCTCGATGCCCTCCCTCCAGGTCATCCTGTTTATGAAGTTGTCGTGGTTTCCCTTGACCACTATTATCTTACTGATTCCAAGGTCTTTGGCAAGGAAGCCGGCGAGCTCGATGAACTCATTCAGCTCGTCCGTGTGCACGGTCGAGAACTCGTTCTTGACGTCGCCGTTTATTATTATCACGTCAGCATGCGCCTTCTCGTTCGCCCGCCTTAGGATGTCCTTGATATGCCTGAGGTTCACCTTTGGCAGGAAGGCGCCCCTGTCGGCCATTCTCCCCTCGTAGCCGAGGTGCAGGTCAGAGCATGCCAGGGCGTTCAGGTCCCTTATGTGGAGCACCGGAAGGCCGTCCAGGGCCTCTACGCCTTCGAATATCCGCAAATTACGCACCCTTCCTTATCCTTGACAGCACCTGCCTGCGCAGCTCTCTTATGTGCTTTCTTCTGTCCTTCATCATTATGACGTCTGACTCGCCCATTGTCACAAGCATGTGCGAGAACGGGCTCGGCACGTCAGTCTCTATGACCTTGTATTTTATGGATCCGGACTTCAGCCCGTCCATTATGCCCTTCGCCCTCGGGAGGTCCATCACATCCTCGAATATCTCCCGGTAGGTTTCCTTTATTATTGGGAAATTCGGGTTTATCTCCTCGGCAGCCTTGAATATGAGCTGCGAGTTTATCTGCTGCTTCCTCACGCTTATCTTCTTGCCCTTGTAGTTCCTTAGTATCATGAAGCTCCTCGCAGCGTTGTAGCGGAAGCGCCTCCGGAGCATCTCCGTCCTCCGTATGTTGCTCTTCAGGGTGTGCTCCATGTCCGCTTCCAGTGCACTGCGCACCATCCTGTCTATGTCCCTGCCTGACAGCTTCTTGGAGAGCGGAACAGCGAGTATGAAGCCGTTGTCGTTCACGTTTACCGCTACATCGGAATTCGACTCGTCGCCGAGCGTTATGGCGAATATCCTTGAAAGCGCATCGTTGACCCTGCGGCCGTACAGCGAGTGGAATATCACAAGGGTTCTCTCGTCGTCGCGGCTCCTCTCGACGAGCACAAGCCTGTCATTGGGGACGTGCTTGGCGAAGAGCAGCTGCTCTGCGAAATAGTGGAATATGGAGCTTTTTGCGTTCTTGTCTATCGGCATACTGTCTAGTATGCCGAGCGCCTTTGCGTCCGGCATGAGGGTGTTCTTTGATATCTTGGCAGCGTGGCTCTTCTTCAGCCTGCCCTGCATTGCAGAGGACAGGGCTTCCCTGAACTTTCCTATCTCGACCGCAAGCTCGTACGTAAGCGGCAGCTGCTCAGAGTACCACGGCGGTATGGTTGGGACCTGGCCGGCTGCATCGCTGACGTATGCCTTCATCACCTTGGCGTATTCGAAGCGGTATATCTTGCCCCCCAGGGCGAATACGTCTCCCGGCTTCAGCCTCGAGAGGAACTCTTCCTCTATGCTGCCTATCCACTTGTTTTCGCGGTTCATGACGTCTATGGCGACCTCATCCGGTATGGTGCCTATGTTCATGAAGTATATTAGCTTTGTGAGCTTGCCCCTCCTCCCGAAGGCGCGCTCTTTCTCGTCATACCATATCTTTGCATAGACCCTCCTGCTCTCAAGGCCCACGAACATCCCCGACAGGTACTCGAGCAGCGACATGAAGTCCTTCTTGTCGAGGGAGTGGTACGGGTGGGCGTGACGCACGAGCGAGTACGCCTCGTCCACTGTCCAGCGCTTGTTCTGCGACATGCCGACCAAGTGCTGCGCGAGCACGTCCAGCGCGTTCCTCGGCACCCTGAATGAATCGATGTGCCTTTTTTTCGCGGCATCCAGCATTACCGAACACTCGACAAGGTCGTCGCGGTTCGTAACTATTATCTCGCCCTTTGCTGTATCCTTGAAACTGTGTCCGCTCCTTCCGAAGCGCTGAATTGCGCGCGCGACGCTCTTGGGCGATCCTATCTGGATCACGTTGTCTATGCTGCCTATGTCTATGCCAAGCTCCAGGCTTGTCGATGAGACTGCAACGCGCAGCTTGCCCTTCTTCAGGAGCTCCTCGACGCCGAGCCTGACCTCCCTGGAAAGTGAGCCGTGATGCGCTGCTATGCTCTCCTCCCCGTACTTGAACCTCTTGACAAGATTGTACACGACGCGTTCGGTGCCGCTGCGCGTGTTGGTGAATACGAGCGTGGTCTTGTTTTCGGTAATGACATCGTTTATCCTCTTGTAGATGGAGTTCTCGACCTTTTCGTCGCTCTCGTTGACGATATCGGCCACGGGGCACATGACCCCGAACTCCATGTTCTTGTCCCACGTTGCGTCTACGATCATGCAGTCGCGTTCGGCACCGTCGTCCCTGTGCCCCACGAGGAACCTCGCGGCCTCGTCAAGCGGGTTCAGGGTCGCCCCGAGGCCTATGCGCATGAAGTCTCTGCCGACCATGTCACAGAGGCGCTCCACCGACAGCGACAGGTGCACTCCGCGCTTGTTGTTCGCCAGCTCGTGTATCTCGTCCACTATCAGGTACTTGAGCGACATCATGTTCTCCATGAACCTCGGGGAGTTGAGTATTATTGCAAGGCTCTCCGGAGTCGTCACGAGTATGTTCGGGGGCTTCTTCAGCATCCTCTGCCTGTCCTTTTGCGGCGTGTCCCCGGTGCGTATTCCCACGGTGACCTTCTTCAGCGGCAGGGCTATCCTGGAGAATATCTGCTCTAATGGCCCGCTGAGATTCCGGTATATGTCGTTGTTAAGCGCACGCAGCGGCGATACATACACGCAGTATATCTTGTCCTCCAGCTTGCCCTCAACCGACATGTCCATCAGGTCGCTGAGAATGCCCGTGAAAGCCGAGAAGGTCTTGCCAGAGCCAGTAGGGGCGGTTATGAGAATGTTTTTCCCCTCCTTGGTGAGCTTGAAGGAGTACCGCTGCGGCGGGGTGAGCTCGCTGTACTTGCCCTCGAACCACTTCCTTATGAACGGGTTGAGGCAGTCGAGGCTCTCCTCCCTGCTGTACGGCGAAGTGCAGTATTCTATCATGCAATCCCAAAAGTAGAGGCAGCATCATATGTGTTCCACTTCAAAGTATATATTTGTGAGCATTGAAAGCGTATCAGCTGCTTGACAAATCCCTCGCTGGGCGCCACTAAAATTCCGTAGGTATGGATTCCGACTGTGAAATTTGCGATCGCCCTCGATTAGTGGAATTGTCAAATGTCAAGTCCGTAAGAAACGCAATCATCAAAAACGGGCGGGGTCAAGGTTTTTATACTATGGGTTTCATATTCGGTATGTTGAGATAGATGGGAGCTGGCAACCGGCAGGCGGGCACGTCACGGCCGCGGCCGATAATGCACAGTGCATATGACAATGCAAACACCGCTCAGGGAATTGAAGAACGCGGTGAAGCAAGTCGGCACATGACGTTCACCATAGCCATTGCCGCGCTTGTTGCTGCATTGATAGCGGTGCTCGGGCTTTACCTTACCATAATACTCAACACAGCCTCGGCACCAGGCTCTGGCGGCGTGAACGCGGTGCCTTCTGCGCAGAATGCATCCGCGCTCTTCTGGAGCGACATGATGAAGGGCGGCAATGCCACAAACATCTTGATAGTGTACATGCCTGGCGGCGCGGATTACTATAAATACAACGACTCGATGTTTTACATACTCGGCAATGATTCCAAGTTCGTGCTTTCAGGGCCGTACCTGACCTATGCGGCGTACCAGGCAGGCGGCAACGAGGTTGTCTGCACCCAGAATTATTCTGCAGGCATCACTTGCTCTGCATCGAGAAGGCCTGTGGTTAACTCCAGCGATGCTGCCCTGTATGCGGAGCTGGGGTTTAACCAGTCCACACTCTCCGGCTCGGAGTTTGCATATAAGGGCATCATGACTATCGCAGGAAGGCAGTGCGACAATTTCGTCCTGACACCCGGAGTAAAGCTTCTCAAGGCGATGTTCGGAAGCAACTACACAGTGCAGAGCGGCGTCCCTGTCGCATACAACATGGAGGTGTGCCTGGACAAACAGTATGGCTATGCCGCATCGGTGAACTTCTGGGAGAGCGGCACGTCCCCGCTTTCAGGCAGGTCCTCAAACAGCACGCTCTTCTCGCTTTACGCGTCGGACGTGAAGTTCGGGGGCGTGAACAATAGCGAGGTGCGCGTGCCCATACCTGCCGCAATAGGCAACTTCACGTGCGGGCCGAAGGAAGCGTACCTCAACTTTACCTCTTTCGCAAACACCGCCAACACAACGATTGTCATAAGGAACCTGAGCAGCTACAACCCCACCACCGGGGTGTTGATATCGAGGAATGCGGTGGCAAATGTTTCTGCGCCTGCCCTGGAGTATGGCAGCTCCTACAGAGTGTCTATCCCGTACAACAACAACTTCGCAGAGCAGATAGTCAGCATATGCGTGGACAATTACTGCACGCATGATTACTGCTATGTGCCGACATAGGCGAGATTCCCGGAGTCGCCCTCTCAGTCATGCATTTATAGTTTGCGGTGTAAATATTCGCTGCATGATGCTTGGAAAGGTAGGGGTGGAGTACCATGAGTAAATCCCGCAGTGTTAAAGGAAAGTCCGGCCGCGGCAGCGCGCCTTCGGGAGGAGCGGTGGCCAGGCGCCCGGGCGCATACTCGGGGAATGCCCGCGTGAGGGCCCTCATGAGGGCGCAGGAGATGAACGACATCCTCAAGAGGGGCATTGTCCAGAGCGAGGCCTTGCAGAGCAGCGGTGACGACAGGCCGTGGGGTGAAGACCACATATCAGAACTGCTCAGCGAGGACGCGTCAGGCAGAAGATCATACAGGATAGCCGGGGCCGGCCCGGGCGGCAGGGGCGCTCGTCCCAAGAGAAGCAGTTCAAGGAAGGGCAAGCGCAGGTGACCTTGTCACCCGCCATCTTTCCCGGCTTCTTCTCCCTTGCCTACCGAGAGCCTCACGCCGTTCGGATCCCTTGTTATAGTAATGTTAAGGTCCTCTGAACCGAGCATGTGCCTCAGCTCTTCATACGTGTAGCTGCCTATGTCCTTGCTGCTGCCCTCCTTCTCCTCCTTGTTCTTGAGCACTTCTGCGCGGCGCTTTATTATCGCCTTCTTCTCTATGGCGCTGTATTCCAGGCCGAGCTTGGGCTTCTCCGCGCCGTATATGTCCTCTATGCCCAGCTCTATGGGCTTGTGGCCCTCGCTCTGGTATATGAATGGCAGCACGGCATTGAATTCGGCCTGTATGCCGGATATGGCTTTGTCCACGGCATTTTTCTCTCCTGCAATAACGAAATCATCGCTGTCAAGGAATCCGACGAATATGCCGCTGTCGCCCTTGGCCTTGTCCTGCAGGAGCTGCGATACAAGGCGAAGTATCGTTATTCCTGGACCAGGACCGAACCTCTCCACGAACTTTCCAACGCCTCCCACGCGCAGCTTTCCTATCTCGTAGTCCTTGTCGCCGGCCTTGAGCATCTTTTCAACAGTGTCGGATATGCGCTCCTCGTTCGGCAGGTCGATCAACGGGTCAAAGCGCTTGCCCTTCTTCTTCAGGAATATCTTGACGAGGCTGCGGAGCTCCGAGGGCTCGAATGGCTTGCGTATGTAATAGTCGGCGCCGTATTTTATGCCCTTGAACCTGTTTGAGGTTGCATCCATGGCGCTCACTATTATCACTATGGTGTCCTTGAGGACCGGATCCTTCTTTATCCGCTTGCATATCTCCAGCCCGTCCATGCCCGGCAGGTTGAGGTCAAGGACCACAAGGTCGGGCTTCTCGAGCTTTATCTTCTGCATCGCCAGATCCCCTTCGTGCATCTGGGTTATGTCGAAGTCCCTGCCAATGGTGAAGGCCATGAGGTTGTTTATGCTCTTGTCATCCTCGACTATCATGATCCTGCGCACTGAGGGCTTCTCCTGCAGCATGTAGTACGTGAGTATGCCACCGGAGCTGCGCGATGCGATCGCATTCGCCTTTTCGAGTTCCTTGAGGCTCTTCTTGAGCGTCTCATCCTCTATTCCGGACTCGGCTGCGAATCCCTTGAGCTCATTGAATGTTATCTCCTGTCTGTCGTTTAGAACCGATATTATGTCTGATTCAGAGTCTTCCAGGCTTTTCATGCCAATCGCCATTACAGATACCAAGGCAAAATATATTATGCCTTTTCGGAAAAAAGGCGATTTTTGTCCCAATGCGGAGGAACAGGCAGGCGCTATGGCGCCGACATTCCTGACATTCCTTGGAGTGCGCAGGGCTCGCCTGAGGCCATGGAGGGCTGGCCTTGTTGTTTACCAGATCGGTCAGTTTTGTGCAGGCCCAGCGCCGTTAGAGCAGTCCGGGATGTACGCCGGAGCGCCAGATATGTCAATCCAGCGCGGACGTGCCAATTCTGAGCCCGGAGAATCCCGGGTCATTTGCGCAGCAGTCCAGCGCAATGTTTTTAAGCTCTTTCGTATCATATCATAGCATGATAGGCGCCAGGTCCCATGGGCTGCATGGCCGCAGGAGAGGCCATCTCACGTCAAGGAATGTGGCGATAGCCGCGGTGCTTGTGATATTGTTTGCTGGCATTGCGTTTCTTGCGCTCTCTTCAGGCGGAGCAATCAGCGCATCGGGGAATAGCCAGCGCATTGGCGTAGGGAGCACGCTGCGCTTCTACCTAAGCAACGGGAGCGTGTTCTCCGTATTTCTAAGCAACTCAAGCAACGTGGCCGCAACTCTTTACATGAGCCCGTACCCGATCCTGACAAACCCCATAACAAGGATAAACGGCGCCGAGGGCCAGGCATTCAACATCAGCACATCTGGTTCGCAAACGGCAGACATAAACCTCAATATAGTATCGAGCAACAGCAGCGCGGCCGTCATAAAGCTCACGCAGCTTCCTTCAGGGCTTAACATTAAGAGCAGCAGCCTCGCCGTTGTGGTGGTGCCAGGACCTCTGCCGTCTTCAGGGCAGCAGCAGTACATCGCCACCACATCCACAGCAAGCACAGCGACAACCACTGTGTCTTCCGCGAACGAACTGCAGAGCACGACAACGGTCGCGCAATCGTCAAACATACCGCAATCCATAATCAACCTTGCAGAGGCGAGCAACGAAGGCGTGCTCATGAAGAACCTCTCCGCATTATACGCGCAGGAGCCCGAATGCACCGAAGCAGTATACAACCAGACCGTGAGGGCCTTCCTGCACTCGTCACCGACGGGGCCCGAGTCGTATGCCAATGTTACTGCTGAAACGCCGACATCGACGAATACAACGATAACGCTTCTGCCTTCGGGCCTTTACCAGGTCAACTACTCGGTGACTGTGCCTGAGAAACGGCTGTCTGGCACAGTTATAAGCATGGAGATGGACTCTTCCGGGAACACGGACAGCGTGAAGTTCCTCGGGATCTTCCAGGGCCTGAACTACACTGCTGTCGAAAACGCTTACAAGGCACAGAGCGCAATCGGAAACGCGTGCGCCGCTTATGTGCAGTGAGTGCATGGCGCTTTCAGAACAGCCAAAAGGAATTTTGAGAGAGATGCCTTGATACGTATGGTTCCTGCAGTGCGGTTTCAGTACCAAGCGGTTGCACCCCGGTGGTTACTGAAAACGTTGGGACAGGCGCCCTTGGGACTTCCTACATTGCAG
>JAMCZF010000049.1:2609-15410 GCA_023485825.1 Candidatus Martarchaeota archaeon | reverse complement strand
AGGTACGCAATAGAAGTAATCCCCGCATGGAAATGGATGCTGTCATTGCCCGCGCCCAGGTCCCTTACGCAACGCCCCCGAAGCTGAATGAAGGCATCACGCCGGAAGGAGGGTATGCGCGGGTGCGAAGCCATGTCTGTGTTGTGGGGGCATCAAATGTTCCTGCTTGGCCGTCGCTGTTGTATGGGTTGCTTAATGCTGCGGGATAAGTAATTGGGTTTCCAGCAGTACTTGTTGTACTGGGTGTTCCGTAATTTACCTGCCCGTATGTAGTTGTCGATGTTGGTATTACAAGGCTGAAAATACCGTTCACGCCAGTTCCAATAAATTCGGTGTTTCCGCCGCTTGCGTATGCTTGTACGTAATATCCTGCTCCGCCTGCTCCTGCAGTCTGCCAAGTGAAGAGGTTCGCATTAGCAGAGATTCCGAGGAATATGTTATATACGGGGATGGCAAGGGATTCCACTGGAAAGTTGCCGTATGTTTCTATTATTATTGGAGGTGATAGGGAGATTCCAGTCGAAAGGTAGCCGCTTGCTGCAACTCCAGTTATAGTAAGTCCGTTGTTGACTGAATATGATGAGAAGCTACTCTCGGCAATCCATCCACTCGGCAGTGTCGTCCCTGCAAAGTTCCAATAGTTCGTGAACACGCTCGCCCAGTTGTCGTACTGCGCGTAAGATGTCTGGAAGCATCCTGATGCACACCACGACTGCGGTGCATAGCCCGTATAACCATTCGTCACAGGCGAGTTGTCAGACATAAAGTTCATGTAAATCGTGAGCGTGCCTCCGCTTCCTGCTACTGTGCTGCCTCCCAGATTCACCCACACGGCTGTGTTTGTTGCGCTCTTGGAGGCACCGCTCTCCATCCATGCCCTGAGCACAGTGCCCGCACCGTTTGCGCCTGTTGTGAACTCGATGTTGCTTAGATTCGCCATCTCATCTGCTGAGTACCCGGCCTGCGAGGGATTGAAGAACACCATCTGCTGGAAGTTCGATGACGTAGAACTGCTCTGGCTGTTGGTAAGTGTAACCGGCACATATGCTGTTACACTGCTCCCTCCCCCGCCACCACCAGATGACCCCAGCGAGTTCGATGTTATCGCCTTCGCGGTAAGCGTCGCAATCTGGCTCACCTGCCCTACCACACCGCCCTTCGTGTACTTTATCTAAAGGGTTCCCGTGAACGGCGTGCCTATTGTATTGGATGGCAACGGGCACTGGAAGGTCATGCTGAGTTCCTGCCCCTGCACTATGTTGGTAGATGCAGTGACAAAGGCAGAGGATGGCTGCGCTGATGTTGTATTGATGCATGCAGTTCCTGTTATGCTGATGGGAACCCCGAGCGCCTCGCCAAATGTTACGATAACATTGCCAGTAGTGTTCATCGACGGTTTGCTGCACAGGAATCCGGACTGCGCTACGCACGCAGTCGGCAGATTGCTTGTGCCTCCGAAAATGTTGCTTTCGTAGAGCCCGAATATGATTATGCCTATGACGAGTACCGTCCAGCCATAGGTGCTGAGGTACTCCATCGCTGACTGGGATTTATGGTTGTGACTAACTGTTTGCTTTCTTGTGTGTGTGTGTGTGTGTCGTTATCTGCATGCACGTCTGGATTACCATAACCTCTTGTGCTTTTATTCTTTCTGTTGCGTTGCACTCCAGCACTTCCGACAAAATCCACGTGTGTGCAATGCTGTTTAATAAACTTCTTGTCCTTATTGTACCATGCCGGAATTGCGCCTGATAGTTGACAACAGGGAGCGGAACCTTGAGATAATCGACAGCTTGGCGCAGGAGAACGTGAAACTGTCATTCGCACAGCTGCCTGTCGGCGATTACATAGTATCTGACCGGATGTGCATAGAGCGCAAGACAGTGCACGATTTCGAAAGCTCGATAATGGACTCGAGGATATTCGACCAGGCAACCCGGCTTCGGGAAGCCTTCAAGAATCCCATAATACTCATTGAAGGGGACCTTGGGGAGTGTACGCTGGGGAGGAACGCGATTCTTGGCGCAGTGCTCTCGCTATACACTGATTACGGCGTGCTTGTTCTGAACTCGGAGAGCCCATCAGACACGTCATACATGCTGGCAAAGTTCGCGGAGCGCGAGCAGCTTGGGAAGAGAAGGGAGCCGAGGCTTGCGGGAAGTAAGAAGGCATACACGCAGTATCAGTGGCAGCTTCTTATCCTGGGTTCGTTGCCCGGCATAGGACCAAACCTTGCGAAAAACCTGATAAACAACTTCAAGACCATTCGCAACCTGTGCAATGCAGATATAAAGGAGCTCATGAAAGTGGAAAAAATAGGAAAGAAGAAGGCAGAGTCTATATTCAAGGTCGTTAACTCGGAGTTCTTGGTGGAGTAATGTGGGGCATAGGCAGCTTCTTTGAAACTGGAGAGGAAAAGGCGTTCGCACAGACAAAAGGCATACTGCGCATAGCCCATAAGTCGAATCATCTCCTCAGGGACATAATCTGGGGCCGCGGAAGCCTCGGCGCAATAAAACGCCTCGAGAGGGAGTCTTCGAAGGAGTACTTCAAGATTTCACACGTGATAGTTTCAGGGGCCATAGCGCCGAATCTCATAGACAACATGATAATAATGTCGGGCAAGGAGGAGAACATCACCGACTCCGTGTTCAAGCTTTCAAGGCAGCTCCTGCGCTACAGAATAAAGAGCAAAAGGATTGCAGATTATGTCAATGCGCGGATGCGCGAATTCAACAGGCTTGCCGATTCAGCAATAGGCATGCTGATAGAAATGCACGGAACAAAGAGCATAGGCAGGATGCGTGAGCTCAGGCACAGGATAAAAGCCATAGAGAACAATGGCGACGCCGTGCGCGACTCACTTCTCGACTATGCATACAAGGCGAATGTCGGGTTCAAGGCCTTTTACCACATAACCGATCTCGCTTATGTCTATGACGACATACTCGATGACTGCGAGGATTCATCAGACATATTCATGAGCATAATCCTCGCTCTCACTACGTAGCGTGGTCGATTGCTAACCGAAATCATTGACTTGGTCCTCGCCTTTGTGCTAGTCGCTCTTGTGTCAGGAAACAACCTCTCGGCATGTTCAGGACCGGCTATAACCGGAAGGGTCGTAAGCAAGAGGAACGGCGTGGTCCTCACCATAATCGGGTACGCCGCGGGCTTCCTGCTCCAGGGGAGCATACTCCGCTTCGGGGTAAGCCGGCTCATGCCCTCAGGGAGCTTACTTGCACCAATAATATTCATAATCTCGATAGCGGTGTTCATAATCGCGCACAGGAAGCGCGTGCCAGAGTCGCTCTCCGTCACGTTCATCTCCGCTCTAATTGGTGTTGGGCTCGCGTACGGCACCCTCGACACGGGGTTCGTGGCAGAGATACTGCTCTTCTGGATAATCGCCGGCATTCTATCCCTCGTGATGGCGTCAGTCGCGCTGCGCGCAGTGCAGAAGGCCCTGTACAGGGACAAGGTCTGGAATGGAGTGAGGACAGTGCGCATCCTTCTCCTAGTGTTGTCGTTCTTCACCGCATTTACCCTAGGCGCGAACACCATAGGGGTTGTCGCATCTGTGCTCCAGCCGACGTGGTACGCATATGTCGTTATACTGCTTGCAATAGTCCTCGGCAGCTTCCTGTTGAGTTCTGGGGAGCTGCGCAGGATAGGCAACGAGATAATACCGATCCGCTATGCTAATGCGCTCGTGTCGCAGCTTGTCGCTGCCGCGTTCGTCGAGTTCGCCACCCTCCTCAGCATACCCCTATCGAACACGCAGATGCTGACAAGCACCATTTACGGCACGGGCCTCGGCTACAAGGAAAAGCTTCTCTCAAAGAAGCCGGCCGTGCAGATAGCATCCATCTGGATATTCACCGCTGTTTTCAGCGTTTCTGTTGCTTACGCCGCGGCGCGCATCATTGTTCTTCTCTGACTCTGTGCCTGGAAGCGCCTATGAATGCGGCAACGTGCAATCCTCCCCCTTTCGCGTGCCAGTTCACGCTGGCAATGTCACGCCCCGCAGGGCGCATAGCTACGTCCCTGGCAAGCACGTATACGGGCCTAAACGTCCTGGCATCTTCGGCAGGCACGACCACGATGCCAGCCTCCTCCCACACTCCAACCCCAATAATTACCTTGCTGTCCGTTCTTGTTCCGGCGCTCACATACACTTTTTCTTCATAAGGCACCAACTTGTACCAATAATCAACGTCCTCAACCGGCTTAACAGCAGCGCCATCGGTTCTACGGCAGTGCACCCCATGATTTTCAGGGCCGTTATAATATGCGTACACGAAGTTTCCCACCGGAGATATAAGTTTTCCATTCACCTTCAGCAGCGCAACCATCTCCGGGCACGAAACCCAGTCCATGATGTCTGTGAACCTGCCCACTGCCGCAGAAGACCTATGTGCAGAAAAAATCGCCTCTGAGAAGTTTTCCGCCTCGCCTAAAATTCTCAACATAGGGGTCAAATTCACTTTCACAGCGGGCTTCTCTCCGGACACTACCCTCGACCGCGCCGCTACCAAAATCGCCATTATATCACCATTTGAAATCAATCCAGACGCTTATAAATCTTGTCCTAAGGCGTACGAAGAAAAGGAAAAGATCACGCGTCTCCCACCAGGCCCGCCATCGCGGCCTCTCTCGCAGAATCCCACTTAACCGATAATTTATACTGTTTCGTTATCCTGGAATGCGACAATCTGATGAACGTATCAAGCAACGCCCTGCCGCTTGCGAACGCCACAAACTCCCTAGGGTCCACAATTCCTCTGTTACTTATCGCCTTGCCTATGTTCATCGTGCCCGCGGCGAAGAGCAGCACCTCCTTCTGCAGCGAGGACGCGCGCATGTTCCCCTCAGCATGCCTGAGATACGCGTTCATGAATGCGGGCAACAGCCTGTCTTGAAGGCCCCTGCTGTTCTTCATAAGAAGCACGAAATTGCTGCCGCCGGATAACTTCAATGCGGCATCGAGGAGCTCCTCTCTGCTGAGGTCTGACCTTGCAAGGCACGCTGCCGGCCTTATCCCCTTGAAGAGGCCCTGTCCCCAAAAACGATTGTCCATCAAAAACGTTAATAACCTTTACTTCCAAATATATAAATCTACTAAGTCAACTGAGTTGTTACCATGAGTCAGTTTGGATCGCAGCTGCACGGAAGGTCTGACAGGAAGCTGAAGGGCAACGGGAAGCTGAAAAAGAAGAACAGGGACAAGAAAAGATACGAGATGGGCGGCTACTTCGCCAACACAAGGCTTGGCGAGGAGAACAAGGTGAACCAAGTGCGCGGCCGCGGGGCATCGTACAAGAACAAGCTCAAGTATGCTGCATATGCAAACCTGCTTGTCGGTTCATCATACAAAAAGGCCAGGATAAAATCCATCATCGAGTCCAGGGACAACAGGAACTTCGCAAGGCTGAAGATAATGACGAAGGGCACAGTGATAGACACTGACGAGGGCAAAGCAGTTATAACCAACAGGCCAGGCAGGGAAGGCAGCATAAACGCTAGGCTGCTCAAGTGATGCGATGCCCGCACGCGTCTACACCTGCGACTCCGGAGACGCGAACGAGCTCAAGAAGCTCATGGAGTACGACCCATACCTTGACAAGAGCCTCAGCGAGGAGGAGCTTGCGGCGCTAAGGGACGATGCGCAGGCAAACATCATATTCGCCAGGCAGGACTACAGCATAAAGGACGGCATATCGCTCAATCTCGACACGAAGAAGTACTACCTGTACCTTAGCGCAGGTGACGAATTCCTCGAGAAGGCCGATAAGAAGCTCAAGGCCTCTGTAAAGAGCATAAAGCGCGCAGACAGCGACACAGAAGCCAAGGTAATCGAAATAGTCGAGGGCGAGAGGGAGCAGAGCGAGCAGGGGCTCGGCGCGATATTCGGATGAATGCAACCCGGTGTGTCAACGAATTTTGACGAGATAAAAAGGAAGGTCAAAGAACTCAATCTCCCTATGGGAAAATACGCGATTTTCGGGTCAGTGCCGCTTGCTGTACACGGAATAAGGGAAACAAACGACATAGACATCATAGTCACGCCTGAGCTGTACGCAAGGTTTGAGGCAACCGGGGAGTGGAAGGAAGAAACTCTTTCAGACGGAGGCAAGAAGCTCGTAAAGGACAGCTTCGAAGTTATGAAGACATGGTGGTCCAGCGATTCCTACCGCCGCGACGTCACAAAACTCATCGCAGATGCTGAAATGATCGATGGGGTCCCTGTAGTAAGGCTTGAAGAGTTGCTTGCCTGGAAGAAGGCGTTCGGCCGTGAGAAGGACATCATGGACGTAAAGCTCATCGAGGAATACCTGATAAAACAAGGCGGCAGTACAGAATCTACTTAAACCTTTATTCCGATATTACAGCATGGCAGCGAGAAGCCTAACGGGCATAAACGACCTGTCAAAAAGCGACATAGAAAAGATACTCGGCATCGCGGAGCTGATAGATAAGGGCAAGAGCTACAGGCTCCGCGGCAGTCCGCTCCTTGCGCTTCTCTTCGAGAAGCAGTCGACGCGCACCAGAACATCGTTCCAGGCTGCAATGCACCGGCTTGGGGGCACATCAATATACCTCGACTCAACGACCACGCAGATCTCAAGGGGGGAAACCATTGAGGACACAGCAAAGGTCCTGGGCCTCTATACCGACGCAATAGCCGCACGGATGTTCTCCCACGAAGATATAGTAAAGCTTGCAAGAAGCGCGTCTGTACCGGTGATAAACGCACTGACAGACCTTGAGCACCCCTGCCAGGCACTCAGCGACATCTACACCATAAAGAAGATAAAGGGCCTCATAGGCACGAAGGTTGCATACGTGGGCGACATAGCCGCCAACACCGCAAACTCGCTCATGCTTGTGTGCGCCGAGCTCGGACTTGATGTCCACTTGATAGGCCCCTCAACAGTGAAGCCTAACAAGGAGTACCTCGGCAGGGCGAGGAAGCATGGAAGCGTCGAGGTATTCAACGACATCGAAAAGGGGCTCGGTGGTGTCGATGTCGTTTACACCGACGTATTCGTGAGCATGGGGGAAGACGCGGAGAGAAAGAAACGCCTGAAGGAGTTCGAGGGCTACGAAGTCAACATGAAAGTGATGTCCTATGCGAACACGGATGCAGTGTTCATGCACTGCCTTCCTGCTCACCGTGGGGTGGAGGTCTCTGCTGATGTGATTGACGGCAGGCAGTCAATAGTATGGGAGCAGGCGCGCAACAAGATGATAGTGGAACAGGCGATACTCGCATGGCTGTTGACATCCCCATGAGGGGTGTTGGGTTTCCCGCCCACATGGCTAAGTTGGCCAAGTGATCATTGCTTCCGTAGGCCGTCGGGTACCCCGTCGCTGGCTGTGCCTTCCCCCATCGGCTTTCTGACAGTTTCTGTACTATGGCACATCATCTCCGCACCAACAAATAAAAGGTTTTACTATGGTGCACAAACATATAAGGTAAGTATACACTAATATACTTATAAACCTACGCAAAACCTGCGAACATCATAACCTATTTAGATATAAGCGCCACACTAACCTTATGGGAAAAGGCATTCTATACGCAGGAGTCGCGATACTGGCAATAGCACTGGTAGCCGGTGTATTATATATCACATATATCGGCAGCAACGGCGCCGGCCAGCTCAGCTCAAATGGATCCACGTTCAACTATAATTACTCCAGCGCAAACGCGACGGCCATCGCAGGCAGCGACAACAACTTCACGTTCTCGGCTTACCGCATATTGAGCGGATCAAGCAACGAGTCCGGCAACATGTTCTTCTCTCCGTTCTCAGCGTTCGTCGCCATGTCCATGGTGGCTGAAGGGGCATCCGGGAAGACCGCCTCGCAGATATACAAAGGGCTCGACCTATCAGACAACATCCCGCAAAACCACGCTGGCTTTGCAAGCATACTCAGCAGCCTCAGCGGAAAGAACGCAGGGTACAGCCTGTCTGTGGCTGACGCACTCTGGGTTGAGAAGACATACCCGTTCAGGCAGTCGTTCATTGGCTTGCTCAATGAATACTACAATGCGACCGCATACCCCGCAGACTTCACCGGCAATCCCAACGCTGTGGGGTCTGCGATAAATGCCTGGGTTTCTAACAAGACCTACGGTAAGATACAGAACCTCTTGCCGGCAGGCTCTCTCACCACAACGACCAAGGCAGTACTCGTCAACGCCGTCTACTTCCACGGCATGTGGAAGCACAAGTTCAACAGGGCCGACACAACAGACCAGAACTTTTACGTGAATCCGTCGCAGACGGTCAGCGTCCCGATGATGTACCAGCAGCTCAATGCATCGTACTACGAGAACGGCACCATACAGGTCCTTGAGCTTGACTATAACGACAGCAACGTAACTATGCTTATAGTGCTACCGAAAAGCAGCTTCAACGTATCCGGCGTGGAGAAGGGCCTCAGCGCAGCAGGCATCAAGAGCATAGAGCACAGTCTTGGGTATGTCCCTGTGCGGGTGTGGCTGCCAAGGTTCAACATCACTGAGTCGATGGGCATGAACCAGTTGTTCGAGTCTCTGGGCATTACAGACGCATTCGACTACAAACTTGCCAACTTCTCGAAGATGGCTAACTTCTCGGAGCTGACCCCGGCCCAGCGCACCCTGTACATAAGCAATGTCCTTCAAAAGGCATTCGTCACAGTCGATGAGAACGGCACCACGGCGGCCGCGGCCACCGCGGTGGGAATAACAGGTGTGGCAGTTTCTGCTCCCCCTGCGCTGCCGGTGGTGTTCCGTGCAGACCACCCGTTCCTGTTCTTCATAATAGATAAGAGAAGCGGCGCAATACTGTTCATGGGGAGGATATACAATCCCGCAGGCTCAAGCTGACCAGCCGAAAAGCAGGCGTAACAGACCTACTTCACGACTACCTTGTCCGATATGTCCACAATGCGGTCTATGTTGTAGTTGATAGGGTTCCCGAAGCTCGTATTTATTATGAACCTGCCATGCCTGAGGTCAAGCCTGCCAGCCTTCCCTATAAGCGCGCCAAGTTCATTTACAACAAGCTTGTCCTTGATCCTTCTTCTCCTCAGGACGCGGCTGCGCATGAAGCCGAATGTGTATGATACGCCTACGCCTATGGTTATGGCGAGGACAGCGAAATCAACAAACTGCGCGAAGTATATCTGGCCAACTATCCAGGCGACGAACGAGTACAACAGCACCCACACAATTATCGATGAGCCTATATAAGTGCCGTACCTGAAGTTGCGGAAGAGATATCTGCCTGACCTGGTGTCCATCATTCTTCCTATGAGAAAGAGCACAAGCGAGACAGGAAGCAGCAACAGGAAACCCTCCACAGCATACGCAGCCGCTACCGCGCCGTTGGTGCCCGCCTCGATGGTGTAGTTGCCCACGCCTATAAGTATGCCGACGGCGACGAAAACTATAGAAGCGAGATAGAACACGAAACTCATCCGGTCTATGCTGAAGCCGAAGCCCCTGAACGACTCTATGAGCGAGTTCTCAAGCCCAAAGCCCTTTATGAGCAGGTAAAGCCCCACCAGGGCAGCAGGGGTCTCCCAGCTTGCGCCAAGGACATAACTCACCGCGAACAGCAGTATCACTAATGCAGGTATCCCGAATATTATGCGCGCGTAATGCGGTTCCTTGAGCTTCTCCAGCACGGCGAAGTAAGCGCTCTCAAGGTGCTCCGACTGCTTCACCACCACGAGCTTTATGCTGTTGACCTTGACCCTTGCCTCGACTAGCGGAAGCACGCGGCTGTCGCTTGCGCCATCCGTTACGAACACGCATGAGTCTACCTTATACCTGTCCAGCACCAGTTCCAATTGCCTGACTATCTCGCGGTCCGCCTCGTAGCCCTCTGTTTCAGTGCCTGTTATGACTGCAACGTTGGTTATGTATCCATCCTTCCTGAGTTCATCGTGCGTCTTCACCGCCTGGAACATTGCGTTCGAGTCCGCGTCCTGGGGGTCTGCAAGCGCAAGCTGCGTCGCGCCGTTGAGCACCTGCACCCTTCCGATCAGCGGCCCGCTGATCCCTGTCTTGCGGTACAAATCGTTGTCGATGTCAGCACTGAGCACCAGTACGCGCTCCTCCCTTTTCACAGAACCCCTTCTTCGAGCCATTCCAATCCAGATATATATGTAAATGAAAAGGCTTAAATCTGTTGGTCACGATTAGGTATGTGCCGAAATGCCAGGGTGGCAGAATCTGGTAACGCGCTGGTCTTGAGTTTTCAAAACCGCAAGAGCTGATTTGTGATGCGACAAGCGAACCAGTGCCCTTCGGGGCTTTAGGGTTCAAATCCCTACCCTGGCGAATATTTGAACTCTCCCATGCGCCACGCAATCTCTATGAACGACAGAGGCGCCGAATCTTCAAACCGAGCAGGTCTTGAACCAAAAGGGGCCCCACGATCCCCCAGTCGTGGAAGGATGTCACATTTGCCTAAACTCAAGCATGGACGCAATATCTGCATTCAAGGCGGCAAGAGACATGCACTAGTCACGCTTGTTCTCAAGGAAATCGGTCACAGTCCTGTTGAACATTTTGCTGTTTTCCTCCTGGGGGTCGTGGCCTGAGTGGCTGATGACGGCGAACGACGCTCCGGCAATCACCGCCGCTTCTCTTATCGACTTTTCTGGAAATAGGGGATCGCGGTTCCCTGAGGTAAACATGGCCCTTATCCCTTTGTCACGCAAGGTATGCAGCAGTGGCGTATAATCGGTCTTGAACCCTAAACTCGGAAAACCTCCTTTAAAACCCAACTTTATTTCGCTTGCAAGCCACCTGATGCTAGTCGGGCCTGAACGGCAGTCGATAGTTATATCCTCCTTGAGCGAACTCAGAATGCCGCTGAAATCGCCTCTGGCGAGTGCATGCCATCCGCCTTCAAGCCTGCCGGCCAGGACAAAAGGAAACGACTTTATAATATGTTCCAGGACAGGCGCAAGCTTGCAAATACCGTATGGATCCTCTGCAACAATGCTTCTTGCCGTTTCCGGATGCGCAAGAGTCTGCGCTATCACAATCCCGCCGCCCATCGAGTGGCCGATCAGGTCTGCCCTGTCTATCGAGAGCACCCTCATGAAATCGCCCAGGAAGGATATGAAATATTCCTGTGTAGGCCAGGCTCTGGGATTTCCGCTCCTCCCAAAGCCAGGGAGGTCCGGGGCTATGACACGCCTTATCTCAGAAAGCGGAATTATGTTTTTGCTCCAGCTGTCCGCATTAGACAGAAACCCATGCACGAGCACCAACGGCTTTCCGTTGGGGTCGCCTGCCTCCATGAAGTGAGTTTCGACTCCCGCAACATCTGCATAACGGTTCCTCACCAGTGCCTTTATGTCTGTTTTGCCTGTGCTGGCGGCTCTCCGGCCTGCAATAATCCTCATGATCAAATGCTCTCCCTTCTGATATAAAAGCGTATCACCGGCAGCTGCGGCATGCAGCAAAGCATTTATCAATGTGGGCGTAAAGCCCACTCCCTTAAGGGGGATATAAGCCCGCCGCAAAGTATATAAATTTAAACACTAGCTTCCAATTCATATCATGGCAAGTACAGGCACCTACATCGGCGTTCTTGTGGTGGTCGCGGCCGGGCTCTTTGCGCTATACCTCATGCTGTCCAACGTGACATCTAAGACAGGCACACAGAACGCCAATACCACCGCGCAGGGCCCCACAACCTCGACTGCGAACTTGGTGTCGTCAACAACAACGGTCTACCGGAACCGTACATACCAATGCGAGTCAACCAACACGGTGCTATCCATAGGCAACGGCAATTTCACAAATCCGACTGAAAATCATTTCTTCGGCTGGAGCACATCGGGAGGGGGCTTCAGGGTCATCAACCTAACGTCGGCGAATCAGGAGGGCGATTATTACGTGAACAAGTGGTCTGGTTACGGCAACAATATTTTTGCAGCGACTACATACCGGCAGCCCGGGCCCCCTGTGCCAGGCACACTTGAGCTGGACTACATCCCGGTGCTTCCCTACCTGGACTTCCAGATATATTCGCCGGCAAGCCCCAGGCTCTATGTTGCGGTGATATCGGCAAACGGGCACGAGGCTATAATACACTACAATACGCTCAACGGCACCGGCACAAACACGACAGACGCGTTTGCGTCAGCATCACTGAACATGACTTCATTGATGTGCCAAGGAGTCACTATAGACATAGTGTCAAATGTGTCGCAGACCCAGTCATCGTTCGGCATAGTGTCTTCGAACCAGAACCTCTTCATCGCCGTAACGGGCTTCTACCAGAGCATGTATACGCCTTCGACGACCCGGGGGATAGTGGCTAACATTTCATGAATCAGCGCTAAAAGGAGATGCAATGGCAAAAAGGAAGGAAAACAGGGATGAGATACTGCAGGATTACCTCCTTCTGGAATCGATGTCCAGGGAGCTACACAGGCACAAGCAGAGCCTAAAGCGGATATGCAGCAGGATAGAGAGGGGCATGGACTCGTACAACAAGTACGGCCTCATAGACGTGCTCTCTATGGTGTCCATGCACATAGAGCGCGCAGACAGGGAGCTAGAGAAGGCCCGCAAGGAGCTGAAGCTTGTTTGACTCGCTTTTATATGCTTTTCTGCGTATGGATAGTGGTGTTGACCTATGAAGGCGCCTGCAATCATTGTCTTGGCATTAGCGTCTCTTCTGCCGTTTGCCCATGCGGTAGGCTACGGCACATCGAGCATAGCCCTCTCCTCCGGCAACGTGGGCATATCCGTCGGGGGAAGTGCAACCGTAAACTTCA
>JAMCZF010000049.1:0-2599 GCA_023485825.1 Candidatus Martarchaeota archaeon | reverse complement strand
CGTGCCCAGAACGTCCCCGAACTTGTCGAGCGGCAACGCATGGGGTACAACGGTAGAGGTTGCTAACCAGCGGCAGCTCGAGTCAGACGGCATAGAGATAAGCATAGGGAACGCAGAGGGGATTCCCCCCTACTCCGGCACATTGGCAATAGTGTCCTCCTCGCGATCAGGATACGGCACCTATAATGCCATAATCACGGTCACAGGCAACGACCCATCAACCTCGAATGCGATACTCGGCATATCCGTGATGCCCATCATCACAACAACTGCCGCTGTTACCTCCGTCACTACATCTCTGCAGTCTACCGCTCCGACTACGATCCCGCCTACGACCATCGCCCAGCGGGTTTCCGGCGCCGTGTCATGGACTTATTTCATTGCTGCGGTAGCTGCGATAATAGTAATCCTCGTGCTTGCACTCATCCTGAACAGGGCCGGGCAGACGCGCAGGAAGAAACAGCCGCACTGACGGCGTTCACCCCTTCCGCTTCTGCGCCTTTATCCGCGATATCTCATCGAGGACATCTACCTCTCCCTCGGACAGCAGCCCGCTGAACTTGTAGCGCAACGCACGTTCGTCATCGTCATTGAGGAAGACGTATAAGTCCTCGTCCTGCTGCAGCTGCCTGCCATAGGTAACGCCGTCCATGGACATCGCAAGGCTGTCGCCCTTCTTTGCCTCCTGCAGGCTTATCCCGTTGTCCTGCATCTCCTTCACCGTGCCCAGAACGTCCCCGAACCTGTTCATGAGCTGTACGCCTGGCCTTATGCGCCCTGCCACGACCTCTATCCCGAATATCGCGGGATGTGACACCCTGAAGCAGCTGTTCCTCAGCGTCCTTACCGCGCCGGGGAACACGAGCGCTTTCTCAAGTGCCTGCCTGCCCTTCTTCCTCTCCTCATCAAGCCATGCCTTATAATCGTCTACGATCTTGTAGATTATATTGCCTCCTATTATGTTTACCCCAGTTGCATAGGCTTCCTGCTCAGCCTCCTGCTCCACCGCTACATTGAAGGCAACGACTACCGCGCTTTCAGGGTCTGTAGCTCTTATTGAGAACGCATCAAGCACGTCGCGCTTGGTCACCTTCCCTATCCCCTTCTTGCTTATGCTCATGCCTGCGCCTTTCAGCAGCTTCGAGAGGCCCTCTATTCCGCCTATGCTGTCCGATTTGAGTATCACACCTGACTTGTCCACCTCAAAGACCTCCTGAAGCTCAGACCGTATCTCCTTCTCGTAGTTCTGGTAATCAGTGGATATGACCAGTGAGCCGGGCAGAGCCTCCTCAAGCCCTGAACCGCTTATCTTTATGCCTGCGGCGGCGCTTACGCTGTCAACGTAGTAGAACTTGCTCGACGACTCGCGCAGCTCCTGCAACGGCTTAGGCTTCAGCAGCGCCTTTATTTTTGATGTTGACACCCTATTAGGAGCCGCAAACGCTATAGTGTCATTCACCTTTAGCGATCCGTTGTACAATATCACGTCTATGGTGGTTCCAAGGCCCTTCTCCTCCTTGCGCTCTATTATGCCGCCTACGCCGGCGCCGTTGACCTCTATCTCAAGCCGGTCCTCGAGGAAGCGCTGCGAAAGGCCTGTGGCGTACATCAGCAGTTCGGCTATGCCCTCCCCTGTCTTTGCGCTTATGGGGCATATGAGCACCTCCTTCTTGAAGTCCTTCACGCGGTCGAAGCGCTCCGAGTTGAAACCAACCCCGCTGAGCGCGCCTATAAGCGCATATACGCGCGCCTCAAGATCCTCGACAACGCTGCTGCTCTGCCCAGATATCGCTTCGGCAAAGCCCGAAAGCCCCGTTGACCTCCATCCGGTTATCACGTCTATCTTATTGGCCGCGACTATGAACGGGGTCCTGTACTCCTTGAGGATCTCTATGGCTTCGAGCGTTTGCGGCTCGAAGTTCTTCGTGACGTCTACAACCAATATCGCGAGATCAGCAACGCTGCCTCCGCGTTTCCTCAGGTTGGTGAATGCCTCGTGCCCCGGGGTATCTATGAAAAGGAGTCCGGGTATCGTTATGTTTGCCTTGAGCCTCTCGAGAAGCCGACCGCACGTCTTCTTTATGACATCAAGGGGCACCTCGCTCGCGCCTATATGCTGCGTTATGCCCCCCGCCTCCTTTGCGGTTATAGCAGTACTCCGTATTCTGTCAAGAAGCGTGGTCTTGCCGTGATCTACATGGCCCATTACTACTATTATCGGCTGACGTATCACGGCCAACACCCAGAATATGCACCTTTATATAAGTTGCCTCTAAACCTATATAAAATATCGTTTGAGGTTACTTGCTATGTCAGAAAAGGCACTGGTACTTATAAAGCCTGACGGGGTGCAAAGGGCGCTCATTGGGCGCGTCATAGAAAGGTTCGAGACTGCCGGGCTCAAGGTCATCGGAATAAAGATGGTGCAGCCAACCGCAAAGCAGACCGGAGAGCACTACGCGGAGGACAAAGTGTGGCTCATGAGCGTGGGAAAGAAGCTCAAGGCCTCGAACAAGGAGAAGGGCATACCAACCAAGGAGACAGAGCTTCAGATAGGCATGCGCGTCAGGGCCCTGCTCATGAAGGAGCTCAGCAAGAG
>JAMCZF010000022.1 GCA_023485825.1 Candidatus Martarchaeota archaeon | reverse complement strand
TCCGATGCCTCCATTGCCGCGCCTGGATCATCGAACAACTCGAGATGGCAATGCGCATCTACCACAAAATTGCCTTTTTGTTTTTCCATGAAAACATACCTAGAATGCACACAAGCCTTATATATTGTTACCCAGAATAAGATATGATGGCGTGGCATCCTCAAGGTCAGGTGCGAGATTAATGACGCGGCAGGCGCGGCTTGCCTACGTTGCGGTTGTGCTCAGTATAATAGCGGTACTGGTGTCCGGCGTGAGCTATTTCCATTCAAGCACAAAGACAGTGTACGTCAACAAGACAGTGTACGTCAACCAGACGAAGGTGATATACAAAAACGGCACGGCTCCGTCTAACACAGTGTACGTCAACAAGACAGTGTACGTCAACCAGACGAAGGTGATATACAAAAACGGCACGGCTCCGTCTAGCCTGGTGCAGTACAATGTTTCAGGCCCGTTGATAGTCCCGCCCCTTTCCCTTTCTGGTTTCCCCCCGATAAACACAATTGGCACGCCGGGGGACACGCTATTTGGGCTGAACACTCAGCTTAACGCAAGCAACCTTGCAGTGATAAACAACGCCCCGGACTCCTACTTCGAGAAGGCTGGCGAGATGTACCTGAACAGGAGCCTGCAGAACAGCGTAGGCGCTTCTGTGAGGAAGGTCCCGCCGTTCCTTGTCAATGGGAAGCCCAGCGTGATATACCTTGGTTCCATAACCTGCGTATTCTGCGGTGAGAACAGGTGGGCCATGGCCCTGGCGCTTTCGCGCTTCGGCAACTTCTCAACGCTATACACCGGATACAGCTCCATAGGTGATAGCGACGTACCGACTCTTTACTGGTCGCCTGCCACCTATACTGAATCTAACATGGACCTGGGCTCATTCTACAGCAGCAAGTACATAAACTTCTTGGCATTCGAGAGCACGGATCCCATAACTGCGGGCTTCAACCTGCAGCCATTGCAGCAGATGCAGCAGATTGTCAACCAGAGCAACAACACGGCATACATGAAGGCTTTCATGTACATAATGCAGATAAACAACTTCCAGGGAACCCCTTATACCATTTGGGGGGCCTCGCAGGTGGGCGGCGCCGATGCCGTCGACTTCGGCAACAACACCGCAACAGCGCCGCTGCCGCTGGCAAACTGGACGCATGCCCAGGTGTACTCATTGCTCGGCAGCCCCAACTCGCAGTTCGCCTGGACAGAATATGCGGCTGCAGACATTTACATTGCAATGACCTGCGCCTCTATCAACAACACTGCGCCGGTATGCCAGCTGCCTGCAATATCACAGATAGAGGCGGCGAACGGGTACTAGCCTTGTGGGGGGCGGCAGGGGCCTCATCCGAGCCCGTCATCTTCATCCGCTTGCGCTGACGACTGCAGGGGCATTGGGCTGAAAGCGGGCGGTGCGGCAGCGCCTGCACTTCTAGAGGGAGACACGAACATCCAAATAGCCGCGAAAAAGAAGATTGCGCCGATGCTCCATGAACCAATTATTATTGAGATTATGGCGAGAACAAGCACGACCGTCGCTCCCCGGACTGGGTTCCTGGATTTGACCACGGCGCCGGTGTTCCTGAATGCGTTCGCATACGCCTGTCCGGTGAGCGGGCCGGACGCGCTCGATTGAAGGCCGGCCACGTTTGCGTTCTGACGGTTGCGTGCGCCTGAGAACCTCTGCGCGACGTATCCGTATTGCTTGCTTGAGGATGCTACGGCTCCGAAAGCTAAGGAGAGAATGGCGAGGAAAATCAGAACCGTGCCGGCTCCCGAGCCGGAAGCAAGAAGCGCTATCCCGAGAATCAGGAACACAATTCCGACTGCGGTGAGAGTGAGCCCGGTTACAGACGCCATTAAACCAGAGCTAATTGGACAGGAAGGTATTTAGATTTTACATTGGAATTACGTGCGTGATGATATGTCAGCCGGCAACGCGACAGTGGATAGCTCTGTGTTTACAAGCGACTTGAGCACATCAGACTTTTGGATGCTGCTCGACAGGGGGTACATGCCCATAGGGCTTGTTGTGGGAAACTCCGTGTACAGCATGGGGTTTGTAGGTGGGCTTGGGAGCTCGCTCAAGGGGATGACGAAGGGCGAGATACCGCAGATAACCGAGCTTATGTACAACGCAAGGGAGATGGCCATAGGCAGGATGAAGGAGGAAGCCGCGAAGATGGGCGCCGATGGAGTGGTGGAGGTAAAGCTCAACGTAATACCCATGGGCAACTGGATGGAGATAACAGCTATCGGCACGGCCATAAAGTACGTGGGCAAGAGCAAGTCGTCAGGTTCAGGTTCGCCTACGGTTGTGCTGCCTGTTGACAAGTAGATGAGATGCCTATAACCAAGAAGGAAAAGGGCAGGCTGCGCTCGCATACTTTCAGCGAAGACAAACGGGATGCGTTCATCGGAACCCACATGGTCGCGCCCAGCATATCCGGAAGCGGTGCGCTTGCCGGAGCCGCAGGGCTTCTGGCATCAAAGCCGGTGGTCTTTCTGTTCAATGTCCCGTCAAGCCTCATATTCTCGCTTTACATGATCGTTTTATTCTGGTCGGCATCGCTCGCCAACGTGTCGTGGTATGTATTTGCACTATGGTATACAGCGGCATTCTTCGTGCTTGAGATAATAATCGCGGCGCCGCTGTCGGCAGCGGCCAAGGCGAAACTTTCTGGCGCGGGTGATTGGGGCCTGCTCAGGCCGATGGTCATGTCATTAAATTACCTCGCGCCTCTGGTGCCCATAGCATATGCCGGCATCTTGGCTCTCGCAGTGCGCGGCTTTGCACTGCATGCAATACTGACAGCAATCGCAATAGTTGTGCTTTTCGTTGTTGCGATTGTACTGCACATAGTAAACATAAACGCGTCACTGGCCGTACAGGTAATGTATGACAAGAAGACGAGCAGGAGCGTCGCGCTTGACAGGAGCTGGACGCTCCTCAGCGGACAGTCGCTGAAGGTTCTCGGAGTCAACATCGCGGCCTTCCTGCCGCTTGCCGTCGTAGTTGTGCTCGCAGTAGTTTTCATGGGCGCCGCGCAGATGATGTGGTACGCAGGTATCATCATCTTCGTTGCGGCTGAGTTCTGCATCTCGTGGTGGCAGGCCAGCACGTCCAGCATATACGCTTACGTATCGAAGAACGCAAGGCCCATGCAGTACTCGGCGCTATGAGTGGTTTGCGAAGGCGCGTTTATAGCGTGACATCCTCCCGCCCGTAAACGGCGTGGGCTTCCCCTGCATCATGCAACCACTGCATCCCGCAGAGGATGTGTTTTATCGGTTCTCAGTTCCTCGATGCGGCTTTTCGATGCCTGCTGCACCGCAGAGGCCGTATCTCCCTGAGCGTGACTTCCCCTCTGCCCGAGGGTAGTTGCTTTGTGCAATACCTTTATTACCTTCATGCCGGCACTTTCAGCCTTGTATGAAAGCATGTTTATGAACCTGTTCCATGAAGCGTTATAAATTGACTGCGCAAGAACCTTGTTGTAGAACTGTCGTGCAAGGACCAGCCTCTCGTCTATCTCCCATTGCCTTGTGGCATCGGGCATCAGTCCCAGGAAAGATCCCCCCTCTGCTTGTACTCCGTGACCCTTGTTTCGAAGAAGTTCTTCTCCTTCTTTAGGTCCACTATCTCGCTCATCCACGGGAACGGGTTGTCAGATCCGTATATCTTCTGAAGGCCTATGCGCTCGAGGCGCCTGTCGCCTATGTACTGCATGTACTCCTTTATCATGCCAGCATTCAGGCCCATTATTCCCCTCGGCAGGCAGTCCTTCGCGTACATGACTTCGAGCTCGACGCCCTTCTTTATTGATTCTGTGACATCTGCCTTGAACCTCTCTGTCCATATCACTGGATTCTCCTGCACTATAGTGTTTATGAGATCGCTGCCGAATGCGAGGTGCACTGTCTCGTCGCGCAGTATGTACTGGAACTGCTCCCCTATGCCGACCATCTTGTTGCTGCGAAGCAGTGACAGCATCATCGCGAAGCCCGCATAGAAGAATATGCCCTCCATGATGACATAGTAACCCACGAGGTCGTATACGAACCTCTGTATGTCTTCAGCCGTGTCGGTCTTGAAGTCCGGGTCGAGTATCGACTTCGTCAAATCCACCACGTAATCGTCCTTGGCCTTTATGCTGGGTATTCTTATGTACATGTTGTAGACCTCATCTGGGTCAAGGCCGAGCGAATCGCAGCAGTAGATGAATGTCTCGGTGTGCACTGCTTCTTCATAGGCCTGGCGCAGGAGGTACTGCCTGGATTCGGGGTTCGTGAGATGCCGATATATAGAGAGTACTATGTTGTTGGCGGTGAGGCTCTCTGCCGTTGAGAAGAACCCGAGATTCCACATTATCATGCGTCTCTCGTCCTCGCTCAGACCGTTCTTCTTCTTCCAGAGCTCGATGTCCTGCTGCATCGGTATCTCTTCTGGCACCCAGTTGTTGTTCACGCCGCTCTTGTAGTGCGCCCTCGCCCACTCGTACTTTATCGGAAGTATCTTGTTGGGGTCCACCTCTGATGCGTTCAGCATTTGCTTCATGTTCTCACTTGCTTCGTGTTCTCACGCTTGTCTGCCTACTGGCACGCCTCGCAGTTTGGGTCGTCCATCGGATTCCCGGTTATCTTGCATGCTTTGCCCTCTTCCGTCATGCTGCCCGGGACTGCCTGCTGCGGCTGCTGCTGTGCTGTCGCTGCTTCCTGCACTTCCGTCCCTTCCCTTTCAACAGCCGCGGCCTGCTCCACCTGCAACACCACCTTCCCTGTTCCTGAGCCGACATCCACTGTCTTGGCCTTGTTGGTTATCTCAAGCGTGCTCTTCTCTATCGAAGTGGCAGCCATTGTGCGCAGATAATAGGTGCTCTTGAGGCCCATGCGCCAAGCGTATGTGTATATGTCTGACAATCTCTTCCCGGAGTTGGTTGCAGTGAAGATATTCAGCGACTGGCTCTGATCTATCCACTTGAGCCTGTATGCGGCGGCCTTGATGAGCCACTCCGGCTCTATGTCGAATGCTTCCTTGTACTTGTCCTTGAGCCTCTTTGGTATGCTCTCTATGTGCTGTATGTTCCCGTCGTGCTCCTTTATCTTGGCGAGCATCGTCTTGTTCCAGAGGCCCAGCGCCTTGAGATCCTCTACAAGATACGCATTGACCACCGTGAACTCGCCGCTCATGTTCGATTTCACGTATATGTTCTTGTATATCGGCTCGATGGAGGGATAGCAATCGGCTATGTTGGATATTGTTGCAGTTGGGGCTATGGCCATGCAGTTCGAGTTCCTCATGCCGTTCGCCTTTATGGATTCCCGCACCGCCAGCCAATCCATCTTTGATGCCCTTTCAACGTCAATCTTCACGCCGCGCTCTTTCTCGAGCATATCCAGCGTGTCCAGCGGCAAAAGCCTGCGGTCCCACTTGGAGCCGCTGAAAGAGGCATAGGCTCCGCGCTCGCGGGCAAGCTCTGACGAGGCGAGTATCGCGTAATAAGAGACCGCCTCCATGCTCTCGTCTGCGAACCTGACAGCTTCCTCAGAGTCGAAATTCAGGTTGAGCAAATACAACGCGTCCTGGTAGCCCATTATGCCGAGCCCCACTGGCCTGTGCTTCATGTTTGAGTTCTTGGCCTCTGTAGTTGGATAATAGTTTATGTCAACGACGTTGTCAAGCATGCGCATCGCCGTGGTGACCGTCTGCTTCAGCAGCTCGACGTCAAGGCTGCCGTTCTTCACATGCCTCGCGAGGTTAACAGAGCCGAGGTTGCATACGGCAGTCTCATCCTTTGAGGTGTTGAGGGTTATCTCGGTGCACAGGTTCGATGAGTGCACAACCCCCACGTGGTCCTGAGGAGATCTCACGTTAGCAGGGTCCTTGAACACGAGCCAGGGGTGCGATGTCTCGAACAGGGAGGTTATGAGCTTTCTCCACAGCGCGGCCGCCTTCACTGTTTTGTAAAGGCGTATTTTGCCCTCCTTGACCTGCTTTTCGTACTCGATGTACTTGTCCTCGAACTTCTTGCCGTAGATATGATGCAGGTCAGGGGTCTCGTCAGGCGAGAACAGCGTCCAGTCCCTGTCGTCAATGACACGCTTCATGAACAGGTCAGGGATCCATGCCGCGGTATCCATGTCCTGCGTCCTTCTGCGCTCATCGCCTGTTGTCCTGCGCAGGTCTATGAAGTCCTCTATGTCCATGTGCCATACTTCCAGGTATGCGCACGTTGCTCCCCTGCGCTTGCCGCTCCTGTTTATCGCCACAGTCGTATCGTTGGCTATCTTGAGGAACGGTATGACGCCCTGGCTCTCTACGTTCGTCGTCTTTATCAGGGCGCCGGTGGCCCTCAGATTGGACCAGTCGTTGCCCAGGCCGCCTGACCACTTTGACAATTGAGCGTTGTCGCCTATGGCCTTGAAGATGTGGCCGAGGTCGTCCTCGACGGTGGTGAGGTAGCATGAGCTTAGCTGCGGATGCATGGTCCCGGAGTGAAACAATGTCGGGGTTGACGAAACGAAGCGTAGAGATGAAAGCACCTCATAGAACTCTATGGCGCGCTTCTCCCTGTCCGTCTCGTTTATGGCAAGACCCATCGCCACGCGCATCCAGAAGAACTGCGGCGTCTCTATCGGGGAGTCTGTGTCCTTGTCTCGCATGAAGTATCTGTCGTACAATGTCTGAAGGCCCCTGTACGCGAGCATCTCGTCGCGGTCTATGTGCAGTGCTGTTGAAAGCACGCCCATGTCGAAGTTCTCCATCTCCCTGGCCAGCGTCCCCTGGCGCACCCCCTTCGCGATGGTTGATGAGAATGCCTTCCTGTATGAGCCGTCAAGGTCCCTGTCGTACGTGCCAAGCACGTCCCTGTAAATGTCGAAGAGGAAGAGTCGCGTCGTCACCGTCGAGTAAGCCGGATCGCGCTCTATGAGGGCCCTCGCAGAGAGTATCGCCAGCTTGGAGACGTCCTTCGTGCTTATGCCATCGTATATGCCCATCTCGCACTGCATTGCGAGATTTTCCACGTCGACAACGCCCTCATAGCCGATGCATGCCTTCTTGATGTAGCCCCTGAACTCCCGGTCATCGAAAGGCTCAGTGCTGCCATCCTGCCTCTTCACTGATATCATCCCGGACCTTATCTTCTGTATGGTCTCGTTCTTCTGGTTCTCGCGCATCTCGCGGTGCCGTTCCCGGTAAAGTATGTAGGCCCTTGCCACGTCGTACAGACCAAATTCCATGAGCGTGCGCTCCACTATGTCCTGCACGCCCTCCACGTCCGGGGTCTTGTACCCGGAATACCTTGCGTTCACCCCCTCTATCACGTGCTTTGTGAGCTCATCAAGGTCCACGCTTCCGGCAGAGCCCCTTGTCGCGGTCAGTGCGCGCTGTATCGCGCTGGTTATCTTGACGGCATCGAATTTCACGATCGTGCCGTCCCTCTTCTTCACCGTATCGAACCCTGAGTCAGAACCACCACCCATTGTATTCACCGCTTCCAAATTACACAACATATTGTGCGTTTGGCTGAAATCCCAAGCGCCCATATTGGTTAGACAGGAAAGTATTTAAAGTATCTTATGATGGGAGGGGCATACGATATACATTTACATATCTGCTTTATTTTAGACGTCATTGACGCTGACGCGCGGCTTCGTCGGATCAGCCAGCGCCCGGGCCGAGAGCCCGGCATGCGTCGTCTGCGGCATACTTTAGCGTGGTGCCGCGCATGTTGCGCGGCATGGATGCATATGCTTGCGACTGAAAATGCCGGAAAGAGAAGAGCTACGAACGTGCGCGCAGAGGGGAAGGCGGCGCCTATGCAGGCGGCTGCCGGGCGCTGCGGCAGGATCCGTTTCCACGCATGAGAAAACGACAAGAAGGGATATAAACAATGGCATCGAAGAGTTTACCATGGAACTCCGGGCCGCTAAGGACTTTGTAGAAACCTACGCGTGGATGTCAATAATGGTAGTGATTGCTGCCATGGTAGGCATAGGCATCCTCTTTTTCTGGCCGGCAGGCCAGTCTTTCCAGCACTCGTGCAGCATAGTATCAGGATTCACATGCGCTGCCGCGGCGCTTGGCTACTCAACAACGGGCTCGGTGCTTTTCATGAGAATAGCAAACAATGTTGGCAGCACGATAGCATTGCCGGAAAACTCATTGACCGTCTACCCATACCTTAGCAATGTAAACTTCACAGGCACCTGCATACCAGAATTTGTCGGCAACGGCGGAAGTTTCCTGTGCATAGCTGCGCTCACTGGTTACCTGCCGAAGTACGGAGCGCTGATAAGCCCGAGGTTTACCATAAGCTACAGGATATGCAACCCCGGGTGCAATGCGGCCGGACAGGGGTATTATGTATCTGGCTCTGCTTACATTACAGCCGGGCAGACCCTGAAGCAGGCCGCGGCTGTGACGTCGGCCCCCTGAATTGCGTAGCAGGCCGTTCTGGAACGATACATTCATACGAACTGTAAATAGGGCTTTGGTGCCATATGCCGCAGCGGCCCCGCGGGATTTACGGGATTCTTCAGGTATTTAAAATATAACATCCAATGCATAGCGGTACGCATGCCAATGAGGAAGGCGGTGCACAAAACGTATGCACGGAGGGCCAAAAAGCGCGAGGATTCGCGTCCAGGCGAGGCGGCAAGGGACACCGCAGAGCTCCTCATTGACAACATGCTGCACTCGGGCCCGCGCACGGCTACAGGACTGCACACGCTCCTGTATGGATTAAGCCCCTCGATGCATGAGATAGCGTATTTCCATGGCTTCGGGGTCGGGCGCAGCATGCACGGCAATAATGCAACACTCGATGATTTGCTGAGGGCCCTCGAGGTAGGCGGCATGGGAAAGGCGCTTTACGCACCTGCGGAGAGCTTGTCTTACATAACATCCACATCAGGGGCCAGGACTGAGATCGAGTCTGGGATGCCCATGCACCATTACGAATCAGGCATGATATCAGGCTTCATGGCATCCTACACCGGCAGGGGGATAAGCACGCATGAAGCGTCGTGCATGTGGGACGGAAGCGACAGGTGCGTATTTGTATCCGGCGTGCAGGCGGCCTGGAAGGGAGGAACTGGGATAGGCGCTGAAGAATTCGTGGAGAGGGCCGTGGCGCTTGTTAACGGAATCGGTAACCCTGGCAGGGGCGCCGACTATTACACATATCTTTCGATACAGCCGCTGCTTTATGAAGGCATGGTCAAGAGGCTGGCGGCGCCGATGCTGAATGCCGGAACAGGGTTGCATGTCAGGGGGAATGCCCAGAGACTTTCCGATATTGTGGACAAGGCGGGGGGCTTCCTTGGCATAAATGCAAGGCTTGTGAGAAACACAAAGGCTAAAAAGTCTATAGTGCTAAGATATAACTCGTTTAGCTCCGCGAACTACATAAAGCTCACTGTCCCGATGTTCATAGGAATCATAGGTGACGGGCACATCAGAAAGGTCAAGAGCTCGCTCAGGAACGGGGCATATTCAGTACAGATGGACTTCAGCCTGATGGTGCAACGATGAGAATACCCTTTCTAAATACAATCCTAGACAGGATACCTGGAATAAAGAATCCGTCTGCCCCGCTCAGCTTCAGGGAAAAGATGAAGTGGACAGCCATAATAATGGGCGTCTATTTCATCATGTTCAGCACCAATGCGTTCGGCGTGAACTCGGGCATATTCAACAGCCCGCAGTACTCGATAATAAACATAATATTCGCTGCGAGGATAGGCACGCTTGTCACAGTAGGAATAGGCCCTATAGTGCTTGCCAGCATAATACTTCAGATGCTCCAAGGCGCAGGGGCCTTCAAGATGGACCTCAATGACCCTGAGCAGAAGGCAAAGTTCCAGAGCATGCAGAAGCTCGCCGCGATGGTCATCGCGGTGATAGAAGCGCTCATATTCACGTCTACTGCAATAGCGCCTTCAGGGCTCATAAACCCTTCGTACTTCTGGATAGTTGTGGTGCAGCTAGCAGGGTCAGGGGTGATAATCATATACCTCGACGAGATAATGACAAAGTACGGGATCACCTCCGGCATAAACCTGTTCATCGCAGGAGGGGTCGCCTATGCCATAATTGCCGGAACCGGCCTGGTGCTGCTGCCGAGCGCTGCCGCATCCCTGCACAGCGGCGCAACGGCCATACCGCAGATGATACTAGACTTTGCCCCGTTGTTCTTCACAGTGATAGTGTTCCTTATCAGCATCTACATACTTGACATGAAGATCGAGCTGCCGCTGGTGTTCAGCCAGTTCCGCGGAGTCGGAGGCAGGCTCCCCCTGCCGTTCCTCTACGTCAGCGTGCTGCCGGTCATACTTGCCACCTCGCTTACCGTGAGCCTTGGCATCTGGCTGCGCGTCGCTGCCGGCTCCACAAGCCCGCTCGTGCACTTCTTCGCCTATTACGCTAACTCCACCGCAGGCACAGGGCCGCAGCTACAGGGGGGGCTCGCATACCTGATGCAGCCTCTCGGCTACCTGCCGTACGGCAGCGGCGCCAGCTACGGCACATATTTCAACCAGATAGCTACGCTTACGTCTCCGCTGTATCCGCCGTGGGGCGGGGCACCCCTGCTGATTCCCGAATGGGTGCACTTCATAATCTATGTCCTAATCCTTATCGCGCTGTGTATTGTATTTGGAAAATTCTGGGTGGGCATGACCGGCCAGAGCCCCAAGGAGGTGTCTGAGCAGCTGCAGGATGTCGGCTGGCAGATACCGGGCTTCAGGCGCGACCCGCGCATGATGGAGGGCGTACTCAACAAGTACATACCCACCATAACAGTACTGGGCAGCATATTCGTGGCCTTAATAGCTGCATTCGCATCCATCACAGGAGCCATCGGCAACGGCATGGGGATACTCCTTACTGCTGGAATCATGTATGGGGTGTACCAGCAATTGGAGCAGGAGGGCGCCCTCAGGAGCTTCCCTGCGGTGGAGAGACTCCTGTCTTAGTAGCACGCCCGCTTACCGCAGAAGCGGCTCTTGCCGCTAGGTCGGAGGAACTAAATAAGCCCTCGGATCATACTCGTAGGTTGCATTTTGAGTGCTTGTGCCATATAGCCAACCTGTTTTGTTTAAGCCCTCGCGAAGTTATTAGCAAAAAATTTCAAAGAAAAACCGGCAGTTCCTAAGTTGTCGTAAAGGTTTACAGTAAGTATGACTGCACCTTTCGAATGGATCAGGTTATAATACTGTGACGTAATAATTGTGAACTTTGCGAACACGACGAACATCCTGTAGTCATAAACCAAAGAACCACGGTCTACCATGAAAGTCGTCCAAGGTAACATTGGTGCCATTTACCAATGTTACTGGTATATTTGGTGCAGCTTGACCTATATCTATTCCGACACTGTCCTGGCGTGGCTGAAGAATCGTTTTCCCAAACAATGCAAATACGAGCACTGCAAGACTGGCACCAAAAAGCAGCCAAATTTTCTTCATGTTTCAACCTCTCTTGCAGCATGAGATATTCTTGGCAGTGTAATGGAACGCTGCAAGGAAAATCAAAAAGGACAGGATATAAAAGTATGGATAGTTTTGTTCGAAGAAAGCTTGGATATGCGGCGAATATGCAAATAAAACTGGCGTAGATGCACCCAAAAATGCTAAAATAGAAGGTATTATCGGCGTACAGCATAATGCGTTAACTAATGTGCCAATAAGAACACCAGCAACAGGCCCGCCTTTTGATGTGCGTATTTTTAATTTCGCAGCGTATATATTGAGTGTTATCATTAGACCTATCATAATTCCAAATATAAATGAGAAAATTATCTGCATTGGCGTAATGAATTCTATGAACATGGGGTTTATAGTTCCGTTCGGAAGTGATGGGAGGAGAACGAGGTAAATTGCAGTAAATATGGCTGACAACAGCACTAATAGCAAAACATGCCGTCTGTCCTTAAGTACCATGCGCATTACAATGCGTTCGTATTTCAACAGAGACATCGTATCAAAATTTTATATTTTAAGCTACAAGCCTACGTACTCATATCTCTTGTATGACGCTGCCTATATTATTTACAAGTCCCGTACTCGAAGTGTTTATTATCACCCCAGAGGAGTTTATTACATAATATATTTCTAGGTACTCTTTTGGATCATACGAATAGGTTGCATTAAGGTTTGAGGTACCGAATAGCAGCCAGCTTTTGTTCTGTGTGTACCCTGCACCATATTGGGATGAGAAATCTGATAGGGACGGACCTGGCTCGTTTAAATCATTATAAAGCTCAACTGTTACAAACAGTGCGCCCTTCGCATGTATTTCCTTATAGTATCCATTATTTGCTAGAATACTCTCACTTTCTTGACATGATGGACACCAAGTAGTTACAAACCATAGAACTACTGGATGTCCCCTCAGGCTACTAAGGGTAATGTTGGTGCCGTTTGCCAAGGTTATGGGAATGTTCGGGGCTACTTCACCGATTGTCGCATTGGCGATTCCATATGCCGACTGACCACTTGCCTGATGTGGTGCCAAGAAACCAAAAATGCCGATACCACCCAGACCTACTAATACGATAGGAATGCCGCAGCACGCTATGGCGGCTACTATTAGCACGGTACTTGCGCTTATGCCTGACTTCTTTATCTTATTAATGCCCAAATTGCCTTTTTCCGATTTGTGCTTGTCATTGAAATGCATCATAAGCCCAGAATCGGAATCAAATTCCTTGTTACAAAATCTGCATTTATTTGACATTGCCTCACCACAGTCTCATTTGTTATAAATACTTCGAGCATTTTCCTTTATTTCTGACAGAATGTTGCAACTCTTCAACTCCTTACAAAATAGCGACGCGTGCTTGTTTGCGGCGCTAAGGATTGGCATCACGGAAGCCTTATTTAACTCGTATATTATCATCTTCCCACTTCTGCTCGGCTTTACAAAGCCGCAGTTTCTCAAACAGAAAAGCTCGTGAGATACTCTAGATTGCGCCTCACCTACCCTGATACAAATTGATTCTACGCTTTTTGGTCCGTCCAATAGTGTATCAATGATTTTAAGCCTCACAGAGTTTGCAAGCGCCTTGAAGACAAGTACGTTATCCGAGCTGTTCATATGTTAATATTTATATATGAAGATTTATATATATTTCAATGAATTAATATCATTAGATTTTATGAAAACGCCTAAAACAGTGCATGAAAATCAAAGAACTATGCGGCATCTCAAGATAATAGCATATGGCGCTTTGGTTTTAGGTGTGCTGTCGATTATATCAGTTATGTTTTTGTTTCTCGTTATAGTGCCGGGATTATCAAAGTCAATAAATTTGCAATCTCAGCTGCAGAGATCTGGAAACTTGTCTAGCCATGCATCACTGTCAGGCAATCTAAGTAGTTCTGTGCAAACACAGAGCAGCTTCGGAAGTACTATTACTGGAATAGACGACCCGCTAAACAACTCCGCGCTTGCAGTGATAAACAATGCGCCAAATTCATATTTTGAGAATGCCGGCGAAGAATACATAAACGGCTCGCTATCAGATCCAGTATATCCAAATGCGAACAAAGTTCAAGGATTTACTTCAAATAACAAAACATCGGTTGTATATTTAGGTTCAATTGATTGCGTGTTCTGCGGTGAGAACAGGTGGGCCATGGCCCTGGCATTATCTAGATTCGGTAGCTTCTCAAAACTATTTATAGGCTATTCGTCTTTTGGGGACTATGATCTTCCGACCCTTTATTGGACGGCTGATAACTACAACAGCTCAACTGACGAGATAGGAAGCTACTATTCAAGTAACATAATAAACTTTTTACCGATAGAGGATACACATCCCATCACAGGAGGATTTGTACTAAACCCAATTTCAACAATACAACACAATGTAGACTTAAAAGGTAATGAGACCTATATAAAAGAGTTTGGTTATATATTGAATCTTAGTAATAACAAGACAACAGCATTTCAGGGTACTCCATATACCGTCTGGGGCAGATATCAGTTCTCAGGCGCTGATGCCGTGGTTTTTGGAAATTCAACTCCTACTGGTAGTACGCTGCCTCTTACGTACATGACTCACGCACAGGTGCTTTCGCAGTTGGCCAACCCTACCGACCAATTCGCACAAGGTGAATACGCTGCAGCTGATGTGTATATTGCTGCGCTGTGCAAGTCGATAAACAACAACGCAAGTGTATGCTCACTACCTGCGATAATCTCCATAGAATCTGTTCTGAAGTGAATTATATGAAATTATAATATTAGATGTTGATCTTATGCAAAACCGCAATAGCGTAGAATACGAATTGGTTATATTGGGCAATGGCGCAGCAGCTTTTGCCGCTGCGATAAAGGCAGATGAGCTTGGCAAGAAAACCGCCATGATAAAAGGTGGCACAATAGGCGGAACATGCGTTAATGTAGGCTGTGTTCCAAGCAAAAGGCTTCTCGTCAGCGGAGAAGTTATAAGAAATACAAGAAATCACAATTTAGGCGAAAATGCAATAGCGCAACATGACGAAGAGTTCGAGTTCGCAAAAGTAATGGAATTTAAGAATAAGCTTGTGGAAAACCTAAGGTACGAAAAATACGAAAATGTGTTAAGCAAGCTCAAGAATGTAGAGCTGTATGAAGGCATTGCAGGCTTCATATCTGAAAAAGAGGTAGAGATTAGGCACAATAGTAAAAATACAGTTATTTCAGGTAAAAAATTTGTCATTGCAACTGGAGCTAGTTCGTCAATACCGAAACTACAAGGAATAGACAGTATAGATTATTGGACAAACATAGAAGGTCTTGAGCAGGAAAAGGTTCCTGAGTCGCTTATAGTCATTGGCGGTCGCGCACTAGGTTTAGAATTCGCGCAGATGTACAACAGATTCGGTACCAAGGTAACCCTTCTACAAAGAAGCCCATCACTCATTCCTGAAGAGGAGCCGGAAATGGCAAAAGCCTTAAAATCATATCTCGAAGAGGACGGTATAGCAATACATACGGCTGTTGATCTCAAAAGCTTTGAGAAAAATGCTAAAAACAATCAGGTCATTGTGAATGCTGAGGTTAATGGCAAACAAGTTATGCTTGAGGCGTCATCAATCCTCTTTGCTACTGGCAGGACTCCAAACACAAAGTCACTAAATGTCGAAAATGCCAAAATTAAACTTGGCACTAAAGGAGAAATAATAATTGATTCAGAAATGAAAACAAATAATCCAAATATATTTGCTGCTGGTGATGTAACTGGAGAGCCAATGCTAGAATCGCTGGCCGCCAGAGAGGGTACATATGCAGCAGAAAATGCTATTTTAAGCTTTCATAAAAAAATAGATACGAGTATTGTACCTAAGGCCATATTCACTGACCCACAGTTTGCAAGTGTTGGTATAACAGAGAAGGAAGTAATTGAAAGGTTCAAAGCTTGCACATGTAGATTGGTTAAATTCACGGATGTACCAAAAGCAATTATAATGGGCGATACAAGAGGCATGATAAAGATGGTTGCACATCCAGAAACTCATGTTATTTTGGGAGTGCAGATACTTTCGCCAATGGCAGCTGAAATTATCCATGAAGCTGTCATGATACTAAAAAATGGGTATAGGATAGAGGATGTGATAGACACCATACATGTATTTCCAACGATGTCAGAATCTTTAAAGATAGTTGCTCAATCTTTCTTTAGAAATATCAAGGACACAAGTTGCTGTATATAGTTCAGTATATCTGGAGGGAGTTATTTTTCCTGAGCATACTAGAAAGATATGACATAAGGGGTTTCACCCCTTATAAACCCCACGCACGGGCGGGTCCTCTCCGCCGGCGAAGCCGGCGGTATCCCCGCCCGCATAAGGCACTTCCGCGAGCACACTGCCGTCATCGCAGTAGCGGGCATGACGGGATTTGAACCCGCAATCCTCGGGTCCGAAGCCCGATGCGTTATCCAAGTTGCGCCACATGCCCAGCGGTATAGGTTGGGCATCAAAGTATAAAAGGGATTACAGTCACATCTTCCTTTCTATAGGCTCAAGGCCATACTCCTGCTCCTTCTTCAGCTTTCCGAACAGCTGGCTGAACTCGCTCCTCTGCTTCTCGTCAAGCGCATAAAACATCCACATTGAGAACATGTACGGCGCCTGGTTGCTGTTTACCACTTCCTCGACATCGTTCTCGCTTATGTTCTTCCAGCCTTCCTTGAAGGCGAATGCCGTTTCCTCTATCATCGCGTCGAAGTCCATTTCGCCGTAATTGTGCAGATACTTGAAGGTGTGCCAGGAGTGGGTTGACGAGAGCGCCGCCACTATTGCTGCCTTCTTCTTGATTTCCTCTTCATCGCGCGTTAGGTTAGCCTTGCAGGATATCCTCTTTACTTCTGACACAAAATAAACGCAGTTGTTTAATATCGCCGCT
>JAMCZF010000025.1 GCA_023485825.1 Candidatus Martarchaeota archaeon | reverse complement strand
GACGCTCTTCCGATCTCTACGTCTACGAAGAGCACGACCAACAGCACCACGACAAACACCATAATAAAGGGCGTCACAACGACCAACACGACTGCTCCGGCAACACCGACAACGCCGACAACGGTGTCGGCATCTAATGGCACCAGCACGACCGGCCCGTCGCCTACGGTTCAGGGCGGCGACACGGCATTGTATGCGGCTATTGTGATTATAATAATCATCATTATAATCATCGCGGCGTACCTGCTGACGAGGAAGAAGTAATAGGGCAGCCGTTTCTTTCTTTGTTTCTTTCTTTTATTTGCTTTTTCGTTTTCTTCTTGTCAAAGATCTATCAGCCCAGCCTCCGCTCCACCCCCATCCGCGGAGTCTCTCCTATACAATTATATATTTTCAGCACGAAGTTGATACAGTGATAATATGACAAACACAGATGCGAACCATCCGGTGAAGGACATGCCAATGGCTTACGACAAGGTCAAGGACCTCATGGACCAGGACACCTATGCCTGGCACCACGACAAGCACTATGCCGGATACGTCAACAAGCGCAACGAGATAGAGAATGGGCTAAAAGCAGTTGACATGAGCAAGGCAAACGTCAACTACAGCGCAATAAGGTCGCTGAAGCTCGAGGAAACGTGGAATGCCAACGGCCAGATCCTCCACGAGGTGTACTGGGGCACCATGGGCGGCGACGGAAGGCATGATGAAAGAATGTACGTTGTAAAGAGGATAAGCGAGGACTTCGGCTCATTTGACAAGTTCAAGGAGGAGTTCCTGGCCACGGGGAAGTCTGGAAGGGGCTGGGTAGCCCTCGTGTACGACATGTTCACCGACGGAAAGCTCCGCTGCGTAATGTACGACTTCCATAACCAGGGCGGGATAGCCGGCTCGCTGCCAATCCTCGCAGTTGACCTGTTCGAGCATGCATACTACCATAAGTACGGCCCTGACCGCGGCGCATATCTCAATGCCCTGATGGGCAACATAAACTGGAAGGCTGTTGAGGAGAGGTACAGAAAGTACTCCGCCTACAAGGTGTAACCGTGCGGTTTCCGCGCATTGCCCATTACGCTGCACACCGCGGCGGCGCCGGCGCAAAGGCGCTCCTGGAGCCAGGCGCCTACTGAAGTGTCATCCTGCTCGCAGCATGACCCCCCTCCGACAAGCATCGGCACGCGCTGCCGGGCTACGCAAAGGCATATAAAACATCTGCGACATATACTACTGCTTAATCCTCAGAGGATAGAGGTGTTTATGCATGGTAAAGCTAAGACCGGCAAGGACGATGCGCAGCATAGCGAGCCAGGCCTGGAGCAGGTACTCTGTCAAGAAGCCGAGGAAGAACTATGTCAAGGCGCTGCCGCACACAAGCCTATTGATATACAGGATGGGGGTGGAGAAGAAGGATTATGATCTTCACATGACCCTCAATGCGGACCAGTATGTCCAGGTGCGCTCAAACTCGCTCGAGGCGGCAAGGCAGACTGCGAACAAGTATCTGGAGCGGGAGATACCCGGGGAGTACTTCTTCAGGATAATAACGGTGCCGCATCAGGTAATCCGCGAGAAGAAGCGCGCCACGGGCGCCGGGGCGGACCGGCTGTCGCAGGGAATGTCGATGTCGTTCGGCAAGCCGGTGTCGGTAGCCGCAAGGCTGAAGAACGGCCAGGCTGTCCTTGAGGTAAAGACGAGGTCAGGATCCAGGAACGTCGCCAGGGAGGCCCTTCGCAGGGCCTCGTCAAAGCTGTCGGGCACGTACTCGATAGTCGCGAAGCAGCCGAACTGACGGGGTCAGGCCCCATGCTTCATGTACTCTTCTTCGACCTTATTTATCATGAGCTTCAGCCACGGCGTGAAGCCGCCGGGGTTTGATGCGATTTCGGCCTTCAGGTTGGGTATGCTTACCCATCTCCATTCCATGACCTCGTCCTTGTTAGGCCTCGCCTTTCCATCATAAGACCCGAAGACTATGTGGTCGTATTCCTGCTCAGTGAGCCCGTTTCCGACATCTGCCTTGTACGGGAAGCTGAACACCTCATGCATCGCGCAATCGAATCCCATCTCCTCCTTCAGTCTCCTATGCGCAGCGACTACTGTCTGTTCGCCCGGCATCTGGTGGCTGCAGCACGTGTTCGACCACTGCCCTTTCGAATGGTACTTGCCGAGCGCCCTGCGCTGGAGCATTGTCTCTCCATTGCTGTTGAACACGAACACCGAGAGCGCCCTGTGCAGTTTTCCGCCGTTCATGTGCGCCTTCATCTTCTCCTCTGTGCCCATAACGTTGTCATCTTTGTCTACAAGGATCACTAGCTGCTCCATAGAATCTATCTATTGTTTTCAATACCAACGAATAAATACGTGCCGCTGGGCCCCATGGGCATTTACGTGGCACTGACTGACACGTTGGCCACCCTTCCGTAGTAAACCGCGGCGCTGCCGTATATGCTGTACGCGCTCCAGACCTGGCCATCAACGCGCGCGCCTGCCATCGAGTTCCTTGGAATAACGCTTATCTGGGCATTCACGCTGCTCCCGGCGCTCACATTGTAAACGCGCGCGCCAGAAGCGCCGTACGCGCTGTAATTCTCTACATCAGGTATCTCAGAATCATTGAGGAAGAATATCCCGGCAGAGCTCCATGCAAGCCCTGTATGCTGTACAAAAGCAATGGAGAGCATGCCAGTCACATTGCTTAACGACACCGCACCGCACGAGTACTCGGGCCCTGCGACGCAGGACGCGGCACCGTGCACGTGCGCCGTGCCGTTGCCAGAAGCGACGTTCGTGGCATTGCCGGACTGCCCTGAAGCGCCGCTTATTGTCGTGGTAACTGTATAATCGGTAGTTGTTGATGCGGTGCCGCCTCCGAGCCTGCCATTGGAGATGTAAAGAGAAAGCGCCAACACTGCCGCCAGCAGTATTGCGTATGTGATGATCGCCTTCTTGTTCATAAAACCGGAATCATCTCTCTGAGCAAGCCTATATAATCACATGCCGCATGGGTCCGCCTAAGCGTAAAAAGGAAAAATAAAAGGACGGCAGGGGCAAGCCTGCCGTATCACGATCAAGACGTCGTCTTCGCAGTCACTATTGCTACTTCTACGTAGTTGTTCGCCGTGCCCCCTGAAGATGTTGCGTACTGCGCCCATAGCTCCCCGCTCGCAGACGTTCCTATGGCAGGACTGGTTCCTGTGACTCCATTGTAC
>JAMCZF010000038.1 GCA_023485825.1 Candidatus Martarchaeota archaeon | reverse complement strand
GGTAGATAAAATATATATACGTTTATATTAGGGATAGGACTTTAGTATTAGATACCAGACAACCCCCAACGAGGTTGGGGGAATTCTCCTGATATTAACTGTGATGGTATGACAAAAACAATAACGATAAGGACGGAAGTATATGAGAAACTTATTAGGATAAGGAGGGAGGATGAAAGCTTCAGCGAGCTGTTCGAGCGCTTGGCAGGGATGCTTGCCCCCACGGATGCGTTGCTGAAGCTTAGGGGCAGCATGGAATTCGCCGACAAGGATAGGATGCTTGCGGAGATTCTTTCAAAAAGATCCGAGGCGAGGTAGTGATAATAGTGGATACCGACGTCTTGATAGAGATATTCGATAAAAATTCTCAGAGGGGGGAGACCGCGCTGGATGAGATATTAGAGAATAGAGAGCCTTTTTGCACCACCTCGATAAACCAGCACGAGCTTCTGCATGGCATCATGAAGTACAACAAGCATGTCCCCGGAGAGCTGTCAGCAATACCAATCCTGGACTATACGAAACGTGATGCGGATCTCTCTCCGCGTTTGGAACTCGAGTTAGAAAAAAAGGGGAAAAAGATCGCGAGGATGGATGCTATGATAGCTGCGGTAGCCATAAACAACAAGGCAAGGTTTTACACGAACAACAAAAAGCATTTCAGTGAGTTTAAGGAGTTCGGGCTCGAGCTGCTTTAGGTTCGCTTGCTTTCCGCCGGTCAGGACAGCACGGCAGCCGCGCCTCCCGTCGCAAGCATCAAGGAGAGCACTCCGCCGATTATGGCGATTATCCCAAGAGCCGCGGTTATGTAGAGTATTCTTGTCTTCTTCGCCTCGTTAAGCAGGAATGTTATCATGAATAGGCTGATTATCGTTGCCACGATAATGGAGATTATCAGGCCCGGAACCGTTATGAGGGATATCGCATGCATGACCTGATGCCTTCTTGCGACCAGCGTAAGCACAACCGCACCGCTCGTCGCGAGTATCATGTCTATGAACGACAATCTGAATGCATCGCCTGCGTCTACGTTGAGAAGCAGCAGTGTGCTTGTTGTTGCGCCGGACCTGCTGACACCGGGCAGCGCCGCAAGCCCCTGCGCGAAGCCGACGAGTACGTACTCCTTTATTCCAAGGCTTTGAAGCGTTCTCCTGTCCTTGTTTACCGCATATTTTGACCTCGCTATCTTTATGAGAACGGCATCGAGGATTAGGACCGCCCCGAGTATAAGCATAGGTATGCCGAGGTTGTACGCCCCGCTGAGCGAGTCCACAACCAGATACAGCGGTGCGCCGACAAGTCCAGTGACTATGGTGGACACAATCACGTAATTGAAGAGTTTCCTGTCTGTAGGGCTGCCCTTCCTGACAAGATATTTCAGAAGGTTCACAACGTCCTTCCTGAAGTAGATAAGCGATGCGAGTATCGTGCCTATCTCCATGAACAGGCCGAATGTATATACCAGCGAGAAGTTGCTGGCGATGTTGAGGTTTAGATTGAGCAGGTATGAAGAGGCGATCATTATTTGGGTCTTGCTGCTTATCGGCAGCCATTCCGATATGCCCTGCACTATTCCAAGGGCTGCGCCGTCGAACTCGATGTAGAGCGCTATTCCGATTATTGCAAGTGTTATTGCCCCCAGAATCAGGTATTTCAGGTATTTCCTGTCCATTGGTAGCACTGAAAAAGATTTATGCAGAGAGATTGCCTGCGCATGTATATATTACTTACTGCAAGGCCAAGCAGGCAAAAACGGATCTCGCTTTTGCGGGTATATGCATTGCTTAGCAACCCATAAAAACATGTTCCGAGCAATATGATAGTTCTGTTGGGTAGTTTTATGGCTGAAAGTACGATAGGCGTTCTAGGACTCGGAAAAATGGGCTCCAACATAGCGAGGCAGCTCATTGGAAAGGGCTACAAAGTCATCGTGTACAACAGGTCAAGGGAACCGATTGATGAGCTTGTAGGGCAGGGGGCTGCGGGGGCCGATTCCGTTGAAGACCTCGTATCTAAGCTTGGCACGGGGGCCGGGAAGATCGTGTGGCTCATGCTCCCTGCAGGGCGTGTGACTGATGAAGCCGTAGGTCAGCTCGCCGGGACCATGACCAGGGGGGATATAATTATAGACGGCAGCAACTCGTATTTCAAGGAAGACCTCAGGCACAAGGAAGTTCTAGGCAGCAAAGGCATAGCGCTCCTCGACGCGGGATGCAGCGGGGGGCCATACGGCGCGCTGCACGGCATGTCCATTATGGTTGGCGGCGACAGGAAGACCTTTGAGAACGTCGAGTACCTGTTCAGGGACCTTAGCGTCAAGGACGGCTACACGTACGTGGGTGGCACCGGCTCCGGCCACTTCACCAAGATGGTGCACAATGCAATAGAGTACGGGATGATGGAGAGCATAGCGGAGGGCCTTGAGCTGATAAAAAGGGGCCCGTACAAGGACGTTGACCTTGCATCGCTTCTCAAGACATGGAACAACGGCTCTGTAATAAGCGGCAGGCTAATCGAGTTGTCGGAGAGCGCTGTGCGCAACAATGCCGAAATGTCAGGCATAATGCCACATGTCGAAGACACGGGGGAGGGCAGGTGGTCCTCTATGCTCGCCCTTGAGTATGGAGTGCCGTTCGGCTCCATATCCAATGCACTGTTCAACAGGTTCTCGAGCAGGGACGACATGCAGTATGGAAGGAGGTTCCTGGCGGCACTGCGCCATGAATTCGGCGGGCATGAGGTAATCAGGAAGGATGATTAGATGGCTTACAATCTTGGCGCTGTCGGGTTCGGCCACTGGTTCGAGAGGCTGTATGCCGGGATGGCCAGGACCGATAAGATACACTTGGCAAAGGTAATAGGGGTAAGCCCCATGGAAAGCAAGGCAGGAAGGCTGAAGCTCGTCGGCATAAACAAGGATACATACTACAGGATGGAGCCTGATGCCAAAATCCCGAAGGAATTCTTCGATGGCCTGGATATAGTGCATATATCCAACCCGAACAAGTACCACGCTTCACATACCCTGCAGGCGCTCGGGGAAGGCAAGATCACTATAACGGAGAAGACATGGGGCGTGGACAAGGAGGAGTTCGACTCCGTCATAAGGCACATAAGGGACAATGGCCTTGAGGGCAGGGCATACCTGCACCTTCACTACCTCCACAAGCTTCTAACAATACAGCTGTCCAATACCCTCAAGAGGTTCGAGCCCGAGCATGGAAGGATAGTTGGAGTCTCGGCAACATTCTTCGAAGCGCTGCGCGAAGACGACAAGAGGAGAGGCAAATGGCTTTTTTCTATGGAAAACGGAGGACTTTTCATGGACTGGGTGCATCCCTTTGAGATCTTTTACAGGGGCGCCGGCGCAGACGCGGCGGACCTGAAAGACGTGGAACTGTACGCCATAAATGCGGATTATGGGACAAGCGACCCAACTGGGATAGAAGCAAACGTGGAGCTAGGCGGCGAGCACTTTAAGGGCGATGTCCCAGGAACAGTCAGGATTGCGAAGGGGGCCCCTTCCGACAAGAAGTCTGTCAGGTTCTACCTAGAGTCCGGCGCCTATCTTGATCTCGACTATGTAAACAACGATGTCGAGGCGTCTACTGGAATGCGCGGCTGCTGGACACTTGTAAAGGATGGCAGGGAGCTCGCTACCGAATGCCCGAAGGGCCCGGATACCTCTGACTTCCTTGTCGGAGACATACTCAGGCTGGCCGAGGGCGAGCGCGCCGGATTCGGCACCGAGTACATGGAGAGGATATTCGGCGCGCAGTGGCAGTACAGGAAAATCCAGGAGGGAAAGGGCCTTATATCATCGAAAGAAAAAGTTGCCGGATTCATTGGCAGAGGCGCGGGCCTTGACTTGTAGTCACAACTCCTTGAAGAGCCTAGGCTTTTCCTTGAGCGAGTGCATTGTCTCGTTTGCGCCTGCGGAAGAAAGGTCAGCCGCGCTGGACATGCTGGCAACCCCCACAGAGTACACGCCGGCTTCCCTTGCCGCCCTTACAAAGCGCGGGGATGCGGAGAAGAAGAATCCCTCTTCAGCCTGAAGGCCAAATTCGGAAGACGCGCGGTTGAGAGCCGTGTCAATTATCTCCTTGGGCGTCATGCCGTCCTCAGCATAAGAGCCGAAAGTGAAATAGCCTGCCATCTTTACCCTGTCAAGGCGCATCCTTGAAATGCGCATCGGCTCGCCGGTGGCTATGCCAAGGCCTACGCCCCTGCCCTTGAGGTCGTCCAGCAACTGCTTGGCCCCGTCCGATACGATTATCTTGTCGCTCCATGCGACATTGTAGTACGAGTAAGGCAGGTCCTCTAGGAGCCTGGAGAGGCGGTCCTGGATTTCCTGCTCATTGAGGCCGTTTTCCTTGAGTGTCTCCATGGCGAGCTCCTTCGCAGACAATCCCATGTGCGCCTTAAGATCCACTTCCACAACCAACCCGTATATGTTCATTATCGACTCGGCGAAGTACCTGGACACGTCCTTGGCGTCGCTGACTATGGTCATGTTTGTATCGAAAAGCGCGAAGTGCTCCAAAGATTCACCCGATGCTATTGATATATGTATTGTTGTCGATAAGATATTTAATGGTGAGTGTACGGGCATGAAGAACCTGGAGAGGGAGATTGCGCTGTCAAGAATAAAGCGGCTATACGGGCTAGCTGCGCAGAGAGCATCCATGGGAACCGAGAGGGACAGGAAGCTCTCGAGAAGGTATTCACACATAATGCTGGAGATAGGCAGGCATTATAAAGTGAGCCTGCCGCGCGGCATAAAAAACCACATCTGCACAGGCTGCGGGGCCATACTCGTTCATGGGAGCAACTGCTCGGTCAGGATATCCTCGGGGAATGTCATTTACAAATGCGGCGAGTGCGGCAAGACGAAAAGGCTATACCGCGCGCCTACCTGACCCCCAGCCTGTCGAGCATCGCATCTATGACCTCAACGACGTGCTCATTGTCTCCTGCAGTGAGTATGTTCTCCTGCGCCTCGAACCCGTTGTCTGTCATGACCCCCCTGAATAGCCCGGCGAGCCGTTTTGTCTCGCTGTCATCGACCCTCGCGATCCTCACTTTGGATATCACATTGGCCCTGGCGAGTATCTTTACGGCATTTCCCACGCATGCGATCGGAAGTCCCTTGTCATTGAAGTGCTTTATGACGTCAAGAAGATGCCTCGCGTCGTAGAGCTTGAACTCGTCCACCCCTGGACCGTCGGATAAGAAGATGCCTGCAAAATTCTCCGTGGTCACTTCCTGCATTAAGACGACTGATTTGAGCCTTGCCCCATGGTAACCCTCACAGTCGCCTAAAGAACCGCTGGCGACAAGCGTGGTAACGCCCCATTTCTCCAATAACCTTATCGCAGTTGAGACTGTCTCGTCCCTGAAGTCTCTGGGAGGCACCATTATGGCGATGTTCATGATAATACACCAATTGACACCATATTATTACTTTTGGTCCGGCTGGTCCGCGGGCTTGTCCTGCGCGTTTCCATATGCTGTCCCGCCAGTGCCGCCTTCTTCGTGCCTGTGCCCGAGAACCTTCCTTGACGCTATTACGTATATCACTGCGGCCAGTATGATCACTATCACGAACACGGCTATGTCAAGATCCGATATGTAGATTATATGCAGCACCGTGCCGCGACTTGCGGCAAGCGATTCGTTTATCCCTGAGAACAGCGCCGATCCCACAGCAGAGCCCAGAGGCACATCCTGTACAACAAACGTGCCGTTAGACCCGGTGTAGCCGTGTACCTCGGTCCCATTGGAGAGCTGCAGCGTCACAGACGCGTTGACCGGCATTCCGAAGATGTCTGTTGCGTGGACAGCGACAGGATAAAGGGGCAGCCGTATCAGGAGCGATGTACTTGAGTTTGACATTATGCTGCTGCTCAACTGCATCTTGTAGCCTTTGTAGTATGCGCTATCCACGGTGTATCGCACTCCGGAATATAGGAATGCCGAGTTGTTGAATGTTGTATTGCCTATGGAGAATCCGTATGCGGCCACCGGATTCCCGTTAATATCGATGCCCTTCAGGGTCACCAGGTACTGTGGTCTGTACGATGCGTGCAGGACAATGGGCCGCGCCACATTCACATTGAGCGTGCTTGACTTGGAGCCGTTGCTCCACGAGTAGAAGGATATCTTCTCGGTGCCGCTTACATTCACTACGGGTTCCGTCAGGATTAGCTGGACGTCGGTACCTCTGTCATGCCAGCCTGATCCTATAACATTGCCATAGTTGGACGTGGCATTGACAAGGTACTGCTGCCGCCACTGGGCGCTGATGTTTACCGGAGACACGAGCAGAACCGATGACGTTGTGTTATCCTGGCCGTCATTCCATCCGCTGAAGAGCAGCCTGAATGTAGAGTTGCTGTATATGACGTTTGCCCTTACCGAATACTGCACAAGTGAATTTGCGTTGTACCATCCGCTTCCGGACACGTTGCCGTATGCGCTGGAGACGTCAAGCAGGTATTGCGGCTGCCACAGCATCGTCTCGGTTATGTTAGAATCCATCAGGACGGTGCTGCTGTTCGAAGTGCCGGTATACGAGCCCAGGCCCGTGCCCATCCACTTCAGGAACACGCCTCTTGAGCCGCGGCCCACGTACATAAACATCGGTGCGTCTATGCTTGCCCTGGAGTATGCGGTGTACTCAGTCGAATTGCTCACGTTCCCGTATCCGGATACGATGCTGAGCATGTAGCCGAAGGTCCACAGCTGGGCCCCGTTGGCAGGCTGAGGCAGGCCGGAGCCCGCCAGGAAGTTGTTGACCCTGTTCTTGACTTCCTGCACGCCGTAGGGGTTGGCTATCGAGGAGCTGCTGCCCACGCCGTAGCCGAGGTAGGAGTAGCCCTGCGATACGGGCAGGAATTCATCGTTGATGTAGAACATCAGGTTCTTGAACACGACCGGATTTACCTCCTGCGCCGCGGTTGTGGTGTTGGCAATCTCGCCGAACGCTATTGGCGTGTTCTGGCCAGAAAGCCCGGTGCCCAGTGTTGCATTGCCGACGACCTTGCCGTTTACCTCAAAGTACCAGTTATCGCCTTCGGAGTGAAATGAGTAATTGTTGAATGCGCCATTGCCGCCTGCTGATCCGTCAGGCCCTATGCCTCCGAGGAAGGCGTCCACGGATGAGGATGGGAAGTACTCGTAGAACCATTCGGCGTCTCCCGCTGTCAGGTGCTCGTAGCCGGAGCAGCCGCTCTGCGTGCACAAAGATGGATAGTCGCCGGACTGGTTTTCCACAAGATAGCCTATCTGTATGAATGCCCCGTTTGCAAGGTCCTCCCCGACCCAGAACGCGGCAGAGCCGTCGCTTATGAGCTGCGGCACAACCGTCTGTATGCTTGCGGCTGCGCCGCTGTTCTGCATTGAGCTCTGTCCGCCCCTTGCGCCAAACTGGAACCAGTAGTTAGATGCGACAAGGCCCGTGGACAGTGCTGCCGCAAGCAGGGCGAATGCGAATGCAGGTGGTCGCATGAGGATACCTTTCTGAATAAAAACAGCGCAAACATATATAACGATTGCCCAACGCCGCGGTCTGTTGTCGCAGCAGTAAGCTATACCGCAATGCGACGGAAACGCAGAACGTTTTATAATATTATCGCTGCATATAGTTAGTGCTCCTACCGAGGTGGCATAATGTTCGAGATAAGGATAGACAATGCGAAGTATTGGAAGGACTGCGTTTCCGCTATAGTGAGCTTGGTGGATGAGGGTCTCTTCACTATATCGAAGGAGGGCATAAGCCTCAAGGCCATGGATCCCAGCAGCATAAGCATGATCTCGTTCACCATGCCGAACAAGGCATTCTCGAAGTTCACCACAGAGAAGAACGCGAACGTAGGCCTGAACATAGATAACCTCAACAAGATACTGTCAAGGACGCGCGACGGCGAAGCCCTTGTCATGAAGGACGTGGACAACAAGCTGTCGCTGGAGTTCATAGGCCAGGGCTCCAGGCGCAGGTACAGGCTCCCCATGGTCGAGGTCAAGAAGAGCGTTGAGAAGGAGCCCAGCATAGAGTTCGATTCGAATGTAGAGATAAACGGCGAGCCTTTCAAGGACATAGTGAAGGATGCGAGCCTCATCTCCTCATACATATCATTCAAGGCCGCGAAGGACCAGTTCTCGGTAAGCGCGCGCGGAGATTCTGGCGAATTGGAGGAGCTGCATGATGCCGAAGGAGGCATAATGCGCAAGATTGACACTAAGAAGGGAGCCGAGTCAACATTCAACCTCGAGTTCCTCGAGAACATGGTCAGATCTTGCCCCACAGGAAACAACATACACATATCGCTTAAGTCCAACGAGCCCCTAAGGATGAAGTACAATATCGGCGACAGCGAGGTCGTGTACTACTTGGCCCCGTACATGGAGGAGTAGAGCTGCTTGCATGCCTGCTGTTGAAGAGGGCAGCGCAAGGATCGTTGTCGGGAGAGGCGTGTTCTATAATCCTGGCATGCGCGCCCTCAGGGACATGTCGGTGCTTTTCCTCAGGGCAACAAATGCGAAGGGAAGGCTTCTTGACTGCACGGCAGCCACGGGGGTGCGCGGGATAAGGTATGCCAGAGAAGCCGGATTCAGGGACATAGTGTCACTGGACATAAACGCAGCGGCTGCCGCGAATGCCAGCGCCAACATAAAAAGGAACGGGCTCGTGTTCGAGTGCAGGAACGAGAGCGTGCAGCGGTTCTGCAACGGCGATGATGCAGGACAGTTCGACGTGATAGACCTTGACCCGTTTGGGACCCCCGTGCCTCACGTGAATGATCTGCTTAAGGTATCGAAAGACGGCACACTCCTCATGATCACCGCCACAGACACTGCCGTGCTCTGCGGCGCGCATGCCAGCGCATGCCTCAAGCTCTACGGCTCGAAGCCCATGCACAACGAACTGTGCAAGGAATCCGGGATCAGGATACTCCTGAACTTCGTCATAAGGTCGTCGGCCCAGTTCAACTTCGGCGTGGAGCCATTGCTTAGCGTATCCGACATGCATTACATGCGCGTGTTCGTAAGGCTGCATGCGGGTGCGAAAGAGGCGCTTGGATCGGTGAGGCAGTGCGGCTTCGCGTCGTTCTGCGGCAAGTGCCGCTCATTCTCGTACGCAAAGGGCACTGCTCTGCTTCTCGGAGCGGAATGTGGAGATTGCGGCGCGGGCACGGAGGCTTTCGGGCCGATGTACCTTGGCGCCTTATATGAGAAACGCGTTGTAGAGAGGATGGTTGGCGATGATGGCATGCAAAAATCAGGGCGCGCCGGTTCCCTTCTTGCGAGAATACACGGCGAGCTCGATGCGCCGTTCTTCTATTCCATACCAAGAATCACGAGGACATTGCGCATGAGCTCCGTGCCGATGGATAATCTGATTGAAAGGCTTCGCGATAAAGGATTCTCGGTCAGCAGGACACAGTTCGACAAGGACGGTATAAAAACAGATGCCGGGGCAAAGACGGTTGCAGATGCCATCAGGGGATTAGGGCACGATTAAGGTAGCGCTCATTGAGCTCCCTGCGGAGTTTATGTTGCCTATGGACGCTTTCTTTCCTGTTTTCCTTACGAAATCCGCGCATGCGAGCACCTTGGGCAGCATGCTGCCCTCTTCAAACTCCCCGTTCCTGGAAAGCACAAGCATCTCTCGGACTGTGGCGCGCTTTATCAGTTTCTGCTTCGGGGTGGCAAAGCCCGTGTAAACCCCGTCGGTCTTTGTAAGTATTACAAGCTCGTCTGCACGCGACTTCTGCGCGATGAGGCCCGAGGCGCAGTCCTTGTCTATTACAGCGTCCGCGTACTCCAGGCCCCTCTTCCCGAGTGTGACTGCGACTCCGCCGCCTCCGCCAGCAATTACTATCCTTGACTTCCTGAGCACATAGTTTATGGTGTCCATCTCTAGAACGTCCGTTGGCATCGGAGAGGGGACCACGCGCCTGTAGCCGCCGATCAGGCGCTTTACAGTGATTCCCTTTGCTGTAAGCGCTGATGCCTGGGACCTGGTCAGGAACCTGCCGACGGGCTTCGAGGGATTGCGCATCTCCTTGTCGTGACTGTCGACTATGCACCTTGTTATTATTATCGGCATGTTGTGTTCTAGCTTTTTTGACTTCATGCTTTGCATTAGCCCCGACTGTATTATGGTGCCTATCTCGGCCTGCGTCTGTGCAGTCAGCACCGACAGGGGCTTGTCCTCGACCTCGGCCAGCTCGCCGACCTGCGGTCCGTTGCCGTGGGTTATTATGACTTGATGGCCCTTTTTGTAAAGGCCGGTGATGAAGTTTGACGCTGCACTGCTCAGCACATCGCCGATGGCGTTTCCGCCGAGTGCAACAACGTATCGCATCCTGTCACCGCTTTTTCTCGGTCTCGTAGAGCGTGCCTGTTATGCCTGCGTCGTATGTGCGCTCTGAAGCTATCCCGCCTTTTGCGTCCTCGATCATCGGGCCTGTGCCTTTGCCAAGGAGAAGCCTAGCCGCGACTGTAATGCGCTGCCTGGCTACTATGATCAGCGCTGCCTTGTCGCAGCTGTTCCTTGCATTGACATCACCGCCACCGGCGATCGCCTCCTTGATCTTGAACAGATTGCCTTCTGCGATTGCAGCAAACAGGGCTTCATCCTCCAAAGCGCCCATGCGATCTCATCATGCCGTTAAGGACACGGCCCCGCCGAATCAGGCTTTTTTCCCCTTCCAGCTCTTTTCGGCTTCGATCAACATCGCCGAGATCTCGCCGTCGGTGGTGCATTCAGAAGCGAGCTTGCCGTTGGCATCCTCGACCGTCGGATCAGCGCCCTTCTCTATGAGGAGCCTCACCGTGTCCTTGTTGCCTTGCTTTGCTGCTCTTATGAGCGCAGTATCTCCTTCGTCCCCCTTTACATTCAAGTCTTTGGTCTTATTCACAAGCAGATTCACAACCTCCTGGTCCGGATTCATGTTCAGCACGTACATGAGGGCGGTGTCACCGTTGCCGTTCTTTGCGTTTATGTCAGCACCTGATTCGAGGAGCTTGTTTATCATGTCCCTGTTGCCCTTGTAAGACACGACCGTCAGCGCCGTTTCTCCGTCGTCGTTCTTTGCATTGTTCAGGTCGGCGCCGTGTCTGATTGCACTGCTGAGGGCTCCAAGGTCCCCATTGCTTATAGCTTCAAACAGATTCCTGTTGTCTTCTTCTGCCATTGAATCACGATTATCCTTGTCATGCAATATATAAAAAGCTTGCTAGCCTCCGCACATTTATAGGTTTTTGTTGCATTACATTACTGTGGTTTTCATGACAAAATACATGGTAAGTCTGAAGAAGCGCGGAGAACATCCGCAGGATTTCACCGAGTACAGGATAATCGTCGAAGCGCAGAAACTGAGTCTCGTCTCTGATGAGGCTCTGCGAGTGATGAGAGTCAACGGGAAGGACTACCTCGGCGAAGCCGATGTGATGCTTATAGAGCAGCTCAAGTAGTCACGGTTATAAGCATTATCGTCGAATATCAATCGCGGTTTCATGGTGGCAAAGGTAAGCCTTGTTCTTCCTAACATAGAGGAGGAGGGCATATTCCAGATAATAAGGGACTCGCGGAGGCTTTTCGGCAGCGGCCTGGAGATAATAGTCGTCGACAGGAGCTCGGCTGGATTCGTGAACAGGCTCAGGAAGACGGGAGTCAGGATAATAAGGCAGAGGAGCAAGGGCGTTGAGAACGCGGTGATGGAAGGCCTCAGGGAGGCAACAGGCGACATACTCCTGAGCACGGATTGTGACAATACCCACGAGACAGAGGGACTCAGGCGCGCTGCTGACTTAGTTCGCTCGGGTAAAGCTGACTTTGTCATGGGCAACAGGCTGAACAGGCTCCAGAAGGGGGCGATGGGGGCCTATCTCAGATTCGGGAATCGGGCGCTGAGTCTGATGTTCAGCATAATATACATGCGGAGGCTCCATGACGTACTGTCTGGGCTGTTCGCCATGGACAGGGAGGCATTCGAGAGCATAAGGCATGTGAAGCCTTACAGGCTTGGAATAGCGTTCTTTGCTGCTGAGCTGGCGAAGCGGGGGTACAGGCTGAGGGACATAGACATAAAGTATTACATAAGGGAGCATGGCCAGAGCAAGCTCGCGAAGTCGAAGCTGCTGTGGGGCATGCGCATGGCATGGCTAATGCTCGCAAAGCGGTTTTCGTGATTGGATGGACTGCAAGGGCACCATAATAGAGGAAAGCCTGGAAGACAAATCCATTCTTGATGAGCTGAAGATAACCAAGAAAACGATTGTGCGGGTAACTGAACGGCATAAGACTCCTTGGATCAAGCAATGGACCCTGACGATGTAGAGATATCCGATAGTAAAGCAGAGGATGCCGCGAACGGATTAAGCAGGTCGCTTGATTCAAAACACGAGTGGTATGCGGACTTCAAAAACGACAGGTATCATTATATTATATTCAGGGGCAGGGTCTTCCGCATAGACCGGTTGAGCAAGGAGCAGTATGAGGGGGCCAGGGCTTATGGCCTGTCTGTCGGGATACCGGATTACCAACTCGATTTCTCAGAAAACGCGGTAGTTTAGGTAAACGTTATCGTATTTGTGGCGGCGCAGCCGCTTATGAAGTTGCCTGTTATGGCCACGATCTCCGCGCGCGGATCTATTACGTATATCGTGGCTGTGCCGTTGGCGTTTGTCAGCGCATATGCCGGGCTAAGGATGGCATTCGCGGACGAGGAGGTGAAGTTCACTGTCGCTCCTGAGAGCGGGGCCCCGTTGAACATCACGTTTGCGCTGACCTCCAGGTACGTGCCTGCTGATGCGGAAGAAGGAAGCGAGTTCGCAGTCATCGTGCACGATACTGTCGGCACTGTCGGGCTCACGACCGTAGTGTAAGTGCCGTTGAAGCCTTCCCCGAAGTGCTGCTTGCACGATGTCGTCCCGAGAGACGTGCAGACAGTCTCATTGAAAAGGATGAAGCCGTCATGGCCTCCGTTTACCCCGAAGGAGGGCATATCGGATATTGTACACAGTATCTTGCCCCCGGGGAGTACGTAATATGGGGTGCATGCGCTGTTGTAGGATCCGACATTTATCATGTTCACCGTTATGACTGTGTTCTCCACCGCATACTGCTGCCCGTTGATGATTACTATCTGCATTGTAGATGACAGGGAGTTTGAGCCCAAGGCAATATCCAGGCACCTGGCTTGCGTGGCCACGTCGCATTGCTGCGGTATGGACAGCAGCGCGCCGCTAAGATAGAAGTACGTCAGCGAAAGGGCGATGCCGATTATTATTATCGCCCAGCCGTAGGTCGTCAGGTAGTCTACGGCCGATTGCAGGCGCAGCGCTCTTGCCATCGCATCAGGATTGATACTACTGCGATGTTATTATATGTTGCTTATTCTTGGGTTGTTTTGAGGGTTTTCGGATGCACGTGCACTATCTGCATTGAGGATTGCCAGGGTTCATAATGTTTATAATGACTACTTCTTGTTCTCACGCGATATGAGATACGAAGTCGTAAGCACTATCATGGCGCCGATTATCTGTATAGGATTTAGCGTCTGCCCGAAGACCAGGAAAGCGAACGGCGCCGCGGCGAGAGGGCCGATGGCCCTGAGAGCGGAAACTATCCATCCCTTCACTGTTTTCAATGAGGAGTACCATAAGGTCAATCCAAAAACGTTGAACAAAAGCGCTACCGCCAATGCGTAAACCCAGCCGATAGGGCGTATGCTTCCGCCAAGATAGCTTATGACGAACAGTGATATCGGCAGCATCACGAGAGCCGCAGTTCCGGTGGTTATGGCGTTTGAATTTATTGCCCCTATTGACTTCGAAAGTCGCCTTCCCGGAAGATATGAAAGCGCAAGCACCGCAACCGCAATTATTATCAGGGCGTCGCCAAGCTCATTCCCGCCGAAGCTCAGAATTCCGCCGCTTGCGAGCAGGAATGCGCCAGACAGGTGTATCAGCAAAAGCACCAGATGGCGTCTGTCGACGCGCTCCCTTCCAAGGATCCAATTCCATAGCAATACGAAGTAAGGCTCCATCTTCGTGAAGAATATGGCGACTATGCCGGTGGTCAGGCTAAGGCCCACCATAAGGAATGACTGCCCTATGAATGCCCTTATGACAGTGACGTGCAGAAGGTCCCTTGAGTTCTTTTTTATGACCTTTAGAGTCAACCCCTCCCTGCGCGCGTATGAATAGAGAAATAGGATTACGCTGCCTATGAGCCCGCTTACCGATAGGAACAGCAGCGGCGTAAGGTCGCGCGTACCGATGCTCGCAACAACAGTTGCTGTGCTGGAGAATATGGAGGACAATATCGCAAAGAGTATGCCCTCTTCCATTTTGGGCTTTCGCATGATGGATTTTGCAATAGCAGCCTTATAATATGGTGGCATGTTTGCACGACTGACCGCGCGACATCAGCCCATCCGCATAAGGAGAAGTGGCAACCGAACTGCGCGACTGCACCTTCAGGGCAGCGAGTTTCTTATCAAGTTCTTCACGGACCAGACGCTTCTTTGCCTGGCTTAGATGGAATACGGTTTTGAGTATTGCTTCGTGGTGATTGTGAACAAGTGGTTCAGTTTTATTACGCTGTCCTGCGCCGCGCCTTCTTTCACTGAGATAGGTAGTTTCTTCAGCGGTCTTTATAAGATCAAGGATTGCCTCGTTGTATGTTTCCCTGGGATACTTCTTGATCTGCTTCAGGCCTCGACTACAGATTTGTTAACATATAAAAAATGTGTATGTACCTTTGCTTTTGGCCTTTTTAGGGATTATACTAATCGCTTGATGATGTGGTAGCCGAACTGCGTCTTCACAAGACCTGATACTTCCCCTACTTTCAGACTGAATGCCGCTTCCTCGAAAGGCTTGACCATTACCCCTCTTGAGAATTCTCCGAGATCGCCGCCGCGCCTCCTTGAGCCGTCGATGGAGTACTGCTCGGCGAGCTTCGCGAACGATTCGCCGGACTTGAGCTTCTTCTCTATCTCAAGGGCAAGGCTCTGCTTTTCGACAAGGATATGGGCACAGCGTATGGTTTCCGGCACAGGCTCACTTGTATATTGAGCGGTAGACGTTGTTCGAGTCGTCAGTTATGACTATGCACTCCCCTTCGCACTCGACGAGGCATGCCTGGCACAGAATGCATGCGGGCCCGTTTACTGCAACTGAGATTCCTCCGCTGCCGCCTTCGTATTTCTCAGCGAAGTGATGATGGCCATCGTTCACATTCTGCCACTTCGCGGTTACCTCCGGAAGATGGGATCCCTTCCACTTCCATTCGTCGGGTGCCACGTCGGCGTTGACGTCAGGGCTCTCCCTGTCCTTCATCTCGAAGACGGCCACGGGACACACGTCAAAGCAGTGTGAGCAACCTGTGCACTTGGGCTTTTCTACATATGTTTGCATCTAACTCGCCTGTAGATTATTTTGGCGCTTGGGTTTTTATATATGAGCATGGGTTCGTTGTTGCACGAACCTGGCACGGCTCACCATTATGCTGGATTCAGCATGCCGCCGCGCCCAAACATGCGCTCAGCCGAAGAGGCTCGCCAGACCGCCTGCAGCCTGCTCCTCGCTTACCTTCTCTGCTTCCTCGTGCTTGGCCTCGGCCTTCGCAGCCGGAGCCGCGCCCGTGGCAGGTGCAGCTGCTACCTGGGCCGTCTGGGCGTTCTTCATTACATCCTTTATGCTCACGCCCTTCAGGGAGCTCACCACTGCCTTCGCCATGGCCTGATTCGGCTCTATGCCAGCTGCCTTCACCACGCTTTCGAGGCTGGACTCGCTTATCTCCTTTCCAGCAGAGTCGAGCAACAGCGCTGCGTATATGTACTCCATTCATTTCACCTTAGCATGATATGTGATTCATTCCTTTTTCTACTCCTTTGCCTCTTCCTTCTTCTCCTCTGGCGCGGTCTTGGGCACCATTGCCTCAAGCGCCTTTGCCTGCAGCGCCGCTATGCCTGCGAGCTTCTCCGCGGCCTCGCCCTCCGGGATCCTTGCCTCGACGCCCAGGCCGAGTGCGCTCCTGAATGCCCGCCCTATGAACTCGGTTATGTTGTAGCGCGTTACATACCCCATGTTAAGCGTTAGTAGATACGCGGACATGAAGTCCCTTGCAAGCTCATCCTTGACGAAGGTTGCATTTATCTTGAATACCTCTTCGGTGAAGGTTATGCCACCCTCGAGCATGACTGCGAACTGGGCCTTTGCCTCGAAAGGCGCTATGTCGAGCGTCTTGAGCGCCTTGGTTATAGGCAGGCTTATCTTCTGGCCCTTAGGAACGAGCACCTTGCCCTTTGATATTATTACCTTGCCCTTCTGTATCTGCACGTCGATGCCTGCGCTCTTGAGCTCTGTGACCGCCTGGCCCGGGGCTATGCTTGTTTCGCCTGATTCTATGCGTATGTCAGACGGAGCGACCTGCCCGGGCTTTGCCTGCAGCTTCAGCACGTTCCTGCTCACCGTCTCGTAAAGCTCCATTGGCTCCTTGTTCGATAGCACAAGCGCAACGCTGCCCGTTATGTAGGGCTGCAGTATCTTGAGCCCGGCCTTGTCGGTTATGCGCATGAGCAGGGTCTTTCTCCCAGTTATGAACATCGTGTCAGGCTTCAGTCCATTCCTTGTCTTCTGGACTAGACGGTCGGGAAGTGCGTCAATTGGCATTATGCCTGCCGTCTTGTAGGACTTGGCCTTCTTGGCCATCTCCTCGACGAACTTTGCCTTTTGCGCCTTGATCATCATAACATCACTACGTTATCTTTATCGGTTTCGACATGGTGAGCTTCACGTACGCGGAGCGCACGTTGTTCTGGCCCACTTTGCCCTTTATCCTGTTCATTACCTCTGTTATGTTGTCGAATACCTTCTGGGGCTCCATGTCCTCGCTGCCAACGACGGCGTGCACCGTGGGTAGATACTTGCCCCTGCTGCGTATCGCTATGCGCCTTGACGCTTCGCCGGCTATGTCGCCGATGTTTGTGCCGGGGAGCAACGGCTTCGGCATGCAGTTCCTCGGACCGAGGAACTGGCCCAGCGCCTTTGCTATGGTCGGCATAAGGTTTGGCTGGGCGAAGAGATCATACTCAAGCAGCGCATTGAGCCGCGCCTGGTCCGCTGCGATGCGCGCTATTTCAGCGCCATCGAACACCGTCACGTCTTTCTTCCTTGCTTCGTCAGCTATGTTCTTCTCGGTTGTGAAAACCGCTGTTTTTCTTGTCTTACCCCTGCCGTTGGGGAGCAGTACCTCGATGTTGAGCCTGTTGTCCTGCTTCGTGAAGTCTATTCCCTTGAAGTTCACCGCAAGCTCCACGCTCTGCTTGAACTTCCT
>JAMCZF010000040.1 GCA_023485825.1 Candidatus Martarchaeota archaeon | reverse complement strand
CCATGAACTTGATAGGTAGATAAAATATATATACGTTTATATTAGGGATAGGACTTTAGTATTAGATACCAGACAACCCCCAACGAGGTTGGGGGAATTCTCCTGATATTAAGCTATAGATAGTTATAGAAGGATTGTTATATATTAGGCAGATTACGTCAAGAAGCGAAGCGCATTGCGTTTATTATGAGGGGGGGTTTAAAAAGGTATTTATATGTGAAACTGCATAATATCACATGTCTGTTTTGTGGTGTTCGCGTGAAAAAACAAAAAAATATGGGGTCTGAGAGGAAGGATCGTGGGATGGAGGGGCTCTCGCGCAGGACAAAGGTCACTGGCAACGTTAGAAAGGCAATGCATAGAAGGGCCGGAAGAACAGTCGCGGGCATGCACCATACAGGCCACAGCGCTGGGACAAAAAGCACGGGCAAGGAAAGGACCAGCCCCGCAATGCACGCAAAGGGAGGGAGCAAGACATCCGTGCCTGCCAAGCTGATGCGTGTGGGGAAGACAGACAGGAAGGCCATAGTGAGTTTGGAGGAGAAGGCACATATGGAGGCGAGGATGAGCAACACGAAGGAATTTATATCAAGCATGCCCTTCTTGGAATTCATCTCAAGGAATGTCGGCACAAGGGCCAACGAGATAATAAGCACGCTTATAGAAGGCCCACTGGTAGACGACAAGATAGCAGAGGACCTGAGCCTCAAGCTTAACGAAACGAGGCGCATGCTCAATATGCTCAACTCCTACGGGCTTGTAAGGTACAACATAAACAAGAACAACGAGGGCTGGCTCAGTTTTGTATGGTATCTCGACTTCGAGAGCGTCAAGGACCTTGACGCAAGGATAAAGAGAAGCGTAGAGCGGGAAGTGCTCCCGGCAGGCTGCAATGATTTTTTCATGTGCCCTGAATGCGTAAAGACCCATAATCTTGCACTGACATTTGAGGTCGCGTTTGACAACAAGTTCAGGTGCGGCTGCGGCAAGAAGCTCGTCATGATAAGCAGGTCAGAAGCGGAAACAATGTACAGGACAGCTATTTCATGAGCATGCGTGCTTCCTGCACTGCGTCCGCAGCAGGCGTGGCCTGGAACAAAAGGCCTGCTTCTTCTGCGCGCAGGACTGCCGCGCACGCGCAATAACAGCCGCGCGGCATGTCAGCAGGATTGCTTTCATGTGAATGGCCCAAAACCACGTCCTGCGTGCGCCGGAAAACAGCCTGTATCTTGAGTCCCGGCATTTGCAAGCCCCCGGCAAGCGGCGTTGACACCGCCCGCAGGTAAACCTATAAATTAACTTACGTTTAAATGCTAAAGCACAGGAGCTCACAACGCGTCGTTTTGTGTTATAGCGAGGTAGGGTAGCCAGGAGTGCCCGCCGGGCTCATAACCCGGAGATCGGTGGTTCAAATCCACCCCTCGCTACATCACGCAACAACTATACACGCCACATGTCCGCTAATAATCAATGCAGCCTGCTGATAATATATTAGTATTTTAAAAGAAAGTTTAGGTTTATATTATATAAGTGTGTACGAATACCGGACTTGTGGCGTGTTGGTGATGGATGGAAAGAACAGCGAGATGGTATACGCGAGGCTCTCCGAAGAGAGGAAGACCGGGGAACTGTTGCAATTGCCGTATAACTTTTACTCGGAAGCGGCTGCTGCCGCGGCCAGCCTCCCTCCTGAGGAAAAGGACAACAATGACAAACTTTTAAATACTTTAAAAGCGAAGCGTATACAGAAGTTGCTCATATACCTTGCGTATGACAGGCAGCCGCCGCAGGGGCTGCCGCGTGAGGAGATGGAACTTTACAAAAAGGTAAAAACGCTTCTTGATGGTTCAGCCGGCGCAGACAAAAACTCCAAGGTAAGGGTCTTGGCAGATGTCCCGGAGCTCGCAACGCCTTCCGGGAGCGTTATCGGCGGACCTTACAAGGCGAATGAGATAATAGAGCTTGATGACGAAAACCAGGTAGAATTCATACTCAAGAACAAGATAGGAGAAAAGGTTTGAAGTGTACTGCCACGGGCCAAAAAACCCGCGGAACCACGCAAGTTGATGAAACATGCCACGCAGCAACAACGTCTGGACGAACGAGTCCGTTTACGCAGGCCCGCCTATTGGAAATCTGAAAGGTTTCCTGGTTATGGGAGTTTTTCCGCCAGGACAGTGGTCTTCATCAAGCCCTGTCAAACCCGGCGGCAATCTCATCAATCTGCAAAAGAACAGCGCGTTTCATTCTCTCAACTCCGCATATGATGCTAACACCCTACAATCCAGCCCACGGCTAAAGCCCGCGGGCTTCATTGCCGGGATTAGGTGATTGCATGAAGATAGCGAACGAAATCAACACATTCTGCAGGTACTGCAGGCAGCACACGGCGCACAAGGTAAAGAACGCGTCAAGGGGGCAGCAGCGCGGCCTGAGCAAGGCCACGAGGCGGCATGAAAGGGCAATAGCGGGCTATGTGGGCAGCGTCGAGCCCAAGGTCCACCCCAAGAAGCTGGGCAAGCGCCAGAAGGTGCTCCTCGAATGCAAGAAATGCAAGAAGGTAACTGAGAAGGTCTTTGCGGGGAGGACTAAGAAGAAGATAGAAATAAAGAGGTAATGCAGATATGATACTTCAAAAGCAGCTTCCCGACAACCAGGAACTGGTCCTCATAAGGATAAAGAAGATAATGCCCCACGGGGCGTACGCGGAGCTTACCGAGTACGGGAAGGACGCCTACCTGCCGATATCCGAGATAGCCTCCGGCTGGATAAAGAACATACACGAATTCATAAAGGAGGGCCAAAAGGATGTCGCAAAGGTCATATCGGTTGACAAGGAAAAAGGCTCCATAGACATATCGCTGAAAAAAGCCACGACAAGGGAGAAGACCACAAAGCAGTCGGAGTACAACCTTGAGAAAAGGTACGAAAAGCTTTTCGAACAGGCGGCAGGGATCTCGGGGCTGAAGGACAAGAAGGACATAGACGCACTGAAATCTGAGGCGGCAAAGAAGGTCAGCACTTACACCGAACTCATAAACAACACCCAGGAAGACCGGAAGTTTACCTCATTCCTGAAGAACAAGAAGTTCTCCGCGGTCTTTGACGAGATAATACAGAAGAACATCAAGCTGAAAAGGTACATCGTGACCTATCTCATGGAGATGCAGTCATGCAGCCCGAAGGCCGGGGTGTCTCAGATAAAGGAGGCGCTCGCGGGCATAGAGGGGCTAGGCGTGTCGGTTCTCTACCTCGGGGCACCCAGGTACAGGCTGACCGCGGAAGGCGGGAACTATCTTGAGGCCGAGGAGAAGATAAAGCTCGCGAGGAACATACTCGACAGGTACTCGGGCGTGCTTTCGTTCGAGATGAAAAAACGAGAAGCATGATTAGATGGAGAAAACAAAAATATATTACGACAAGAAGCAGGAGCTCAAGGAGCCGGTGCTGATTGTGGGCCTTCCTGGAATAGGCAATGTCGGCAGCCTTGTCGCAGAGCACATAAGGAACGAGCTTGACGGCAAGAAGTACGCTGTGCTGTATTCTCCATACCTCCCCCACCAGGCAATAATGCAAAGCAACGGCGGCCTAAGGCTCGTGAGCAATAGGTTCTACCACTGCAAGGACAGGAAGGGCAGAAGCATACTGCTGCTCGTGGGGGACACCCAGCCTTCAACCACGATCGGCCAGTATCACATCAATGAACGCATAATAAGGTTCTTCAAGTCCCGCGGCGGCAGGTCGATATACACCATCGGCGGGTACAGCGCGTCAAACCAGTACGTGCAGAACCCGCGCGTCTTCGGCGTCGCAAACAACGCCAAGTTCCGCAAGGAGCTTGCGCGGTACAATGTGCTGTTCGGGAAGGCCGCCGGCTCCATATACGGCGCAGCGGGCCTCATACCTGCGTTGTCGAAGAGGTACGGAATAAAAAGCGCCTGCCTGATGGGCGAGACAGGCCTTCTTGAAATAGACGCGAACGCCGCGAAGGCAGTGCTCGAAGTCATGAAGAACGTGCTTGACATAGACATAACCTTCTCCAACCTAAACAAGATCAAGAGGGAAACAGAGAAGATAATCAAGGACATAGAGGAAGCCTCGAGGGCGCAGGAAGGCCGCCCCGCGAAGGACAACTTCACCTATATAAGATAGGGTCCGTACGCGACCGCATAAACGAGAAGCGCTATCAGCGCCGCCGAGGCCGCGCATGCCACATTCGTCGTGAACTTGTTCCCCGCGCCGTGCTCCTCAAAGTACCCGAATACCGAGTCTATAACATCGCCGGCAAAGCCCGACAGCAGGACAACGGCAATGGCCTCAACCGAGAACGAAAACGCAAAGCTGAACAGCACCGACACAAGTCCCGCGGCGGCGAGCCCTGCCGCAAGCCCCAAAACAGACACGCCTCCTGACACTCCGACCCGCACCTCCTTTCCCGTAAGCAGCATGAACGCCTTTTTGTCAAGTACGCCGAGCTCGCTGGAAAACTTGTCAGCTGTTATTGCGGCGACGCTGGCAATGTATGCGACAACAATGGCACCGGCCCCGAAGCCGTTTCTGAGATCCACTATGAAGTACAGTGCTGCCAGGAACAGCGGCACAGCGCCGTTGGCCCATACGTTTCTCCATCCCCTCTCCTTTTCAAGCACGTCCAGCGCCCTCTTTCTGGAGGACTTTACCGATGTCACAGCGGCGGAGGCCACAAGGAAGAACAGCATTGATGCCAGGAACAGCGGCCCTTCTGACCTTCCAAGCACAAGCAAAAGCACGCCAAGTATCACGGCGGAGCCGAGGCCGCGCGCATCAAGGGTAAAAACGGCTTTCATGCAATCCAAATCTTTGAAAAAGTCCGCTATTAACAAACCTTTATAAACCTAACCTTCTTAAGTATTACTACGTCTTCTATGTAGGAAGAGTATACTGGTCGCCTTGCCGGCGCATTAAGTTGTGCTGGCCTCTTCCTGCGTCAAACATCAGCTTAGCGCAAACACATCTGTATCCCAAATCGTTTATTTATACCTTTCGCAGCCTATAATACTAAACAAGCAAACAGCACGCAACTCCTTGGTAATCCTGATGGCAAAAGACAAGAAGGTAAAAGAGATTGAGGACCTCCCTGGTATAGGGCCAACCACCGCAGACAAGCTCAAGGCAGCAGGACACGATACGCTTGACAAGATAGCGGTGCTCGATCCCCATAATCTTGCAGAAATGACCGGCATGAGCGTGGACAAGGCGAAAGAGGCCGTGGACGCCGCAAAGGATGCAACTGTCCTTGAGTTCAGCACGGCGTCGCAGGTGTATGAGGGGCGCAAGGCCATAGGGCGCATAGAGACAGGCTCAAAGGAGCTCAACGACCTTCTTGGAGGGGGAATCGAGGCCAAGGCAATAACCGAGGCCTATGGGAAGTTCGCGTCAGGGAAGACACAGCTCGGCTTCCAGCTTACAGTAAACGTGCAGTTGCCTGCCGGCAAGGGCGGGATGGGCGGCAAGGCCCTGTTCATCGACACAGAGTCAACCTTCAGGCCCGAGCGCATAGAGGCCATGGCCCAGGCGGCAGGGCTCGACGCCGAGCAGGTGCTTTCTAACATACTCGTCGTTCATGCGCTTAACACAGAGCAGCAGATACTTGCCGTAGAGAAGGCCGATAAGACAATCAAGGAGAACAACATAAAGCTTATAGTGGTGGACTCGCTCATGGCGCTTTTCCGTTCGGAGTTTCCCGGAAGAGGCGCATTGGGCGAGCGCCAGCAGAAGCTGAACGCGCACATACACAAACTTCAGAGCCTTGCAGACAACCACAATCTCGCAGTCTACGTTACAAATCAGGTAATGGACAACCCCGCAATCCTTTTCGGCGACCCGACCACCCCTGTAGGGGGCAACATAATGGCGCACGCAGCGACAACGCGCCTGTACCTGCGCAAGAGCAAGGAGGACAAACGGATCGTCCGCCTTGTGGACTCGCCGAGCATGCCTGAAGGCGAAGCGGTAATGAAGATAACGCCCAACGGTATAAAGGACTGAGGGATCAACCAAGGGCGGCACGGCGCCACTCCCATTCCGGGCGGTCCAGCATCCTGAATCATGCTTCGGTCAGGCATGCGGTTAACGGCTTCTGCAATCGAATGCCTCTGCGCCTGCAACGATACCCCGGTCAGCAGTGGCGCCGGACCCGCGCAGTTTCCTCACCTGCCCTGCTGAGAAGGCACCTTCCAATACCTGAACGTATAGGCGAGCGCGGCGAACCCAAACCCCTCCACGAACCACCAGTTGACTATCCTGAAGAAGATGGCTATTATTGAGGCAAGCCCGAAGTCTATGCCAACGTTTCCGAAGAAGAGCACGAGGTACCCTATGAGCGCCGCGTCCGTGACACCGAGCGCTGCAGGTATGCCGCTGATGGCGCCAAGGAGAAGCGAGGAAGAGAATATGAATATGACTTCTGGCATCGCCCCCACAGGCAGGCGCACCCCAAAGGAAAGAATAACAAAATACAGGACAACCCCGTTGAGGAGCATAGACGGTATAGTGAACGCCATCGAGTAAAGGTAGTCCGCGGCCCTGATCTTTTTATTGCTTTTGAAATATACGAGCGCGTCCCGGAACATCGGCTTCAGCCTGCGCATGTGGCCCAGCCTCTTCCTTATGAAGTCGAAGGGGGTCTTCACGTACAGGAACAGGAACGGGAGCAAGAGCAAGGCCGTTATCCCGAGGGATAATGCAACATACTGGTCCAGCAGCAGCGCGGCCCCCACCGAAACCACAGCGAAACCAGAGAAGTCAGTGAATATGTCGGCCACTATGGCAGGAAATATGTTGGCGAATGTTGTCCTTGTGAGGGAGTTTATGGTGTATGAGACAATGGCCCTGCCCCACCTCCCAGGTGTTATCTCCATGGAGTACATCGAGAGGTATATAACGAAGTTCTTTGCGCTGCTTATCCTGATCCCAAGCCTCTTCATGTACAGGCTCCACTTGGGGTACCTCATGGCGTTGCTTAAAAACATGAGGAGCAGGGCTATGAAGAAGTAGAAGGGGTTCACCATAGAAAGCTGCTTCACAAAGGCGGCCGTGCCCTCGTTTATTATCGCAGCCGCTATTATGACCACAAAGACCGCCAGGCTGCCGCCGGCTATCCAGCCGGCGGCCTTCTTCGCAAGCGAGACCCTGGCCCTGTACTTCTTATATTCGGAAGCGCGCCGTGGCCGTACGCCTGCCTTTCTATCGTAACGCGCGGCCTCGGCTCCCAACAAACACTACCTCGCAAACTTGATTATGCGCGCCCCTGCCGCCTCCAAATCTGCGCACAGAAGCGCAACATTACTGCTGTCATGGTAATCAGCAACAATGTACCCGGACAGGTCGGCGATTTTTTTGGCGAATCCGAGTATGCCGTCCTTCCTTGGCATCTGCCCATATGACAATCCGCGTTTCTCATTGCGCGCGCCTCCGACATAAGCAAAGCCCTTCACCTCAACATAGTGGGGCCTGCCCCTCCTTATGAGATCCGCATAGCCTTCGGCATCCGTCATGTTCAGGTTTTCCACGAGCGTGAGCCTGAACACCCTTCTTGTGTTCATTCCTGAGAACAAGCTCAGGAAACGCATGAAATTGTCCCACGTTGCCATAAGGTTCTTCGCCCTCGTTACCTTGCCGTAAAGCTCCCTGTTGGGCGCCTGTACGGACACGTAAAGCTGCGTGGGCATGACTGTCAGTGCCTTTAGCGCGTTGACCATCGTGCCGTTGGTGACGAGGAACGTGCTTATCCCGCGGTCATGGAATGCCTTGAGGAGCTGGCTCATCTTCGGATAGAACAGCGGCTCTCCTGTGAGGCTAAGCGCCACATGCGCAGGGTCGTTCGACTCGTTCCATCTTTTCATGTCGACCTTCCCATTGCCTTTGTACCCGGTCACTATGCGCCTGTGCTCGTTTATCAGGCCCTCGACTATCTTCTCGGGCTCGTCCCACTTGCCACCAGCATTCATCTCGTTCCACTTGAAGCCTTCCTCCTCCGGTATTGTGCGCCAGCAGAAGCTGCATGCAAGGTTGCAGCCTATGGCAGTAGTCGCCTGTATGCACCTCCAGCTCCTTATGCCATAGAACCTGTGCTTGTAGCACGACTCGCCGCGCTTAAGGCTGCCTGAGGTGTAATTGCATATCTTGGTAGCGGAGTGCCTGCCGACGAAATGGTAGCCCTGCCTGCGCATGGTCCTCTCAAGATCTACAGGCACATTCGGGCTCTGCTCGCGCTCCAGCGTCTCTGCGGCAGCGACCTGTTCGGCAGGCATATTAAGACCTACGCCTAAATATTAAAACGAAACATTAATAACGATGCGAGGGGACATTGGGGCGAGACGATGCTTGAGCTTGAATACAAGTCAAAAAACAGCATTTACGCTGGGGACCAGTCAACGAAGGACATACTGCAGAGGGGCTTCTTCGGCAGCAGCTCAAGAAACAGGCTCAGGCTAAGCATAATCGAGGCCCTTTACCTGATCGATGTAAGGAACGCAAGGTGCACGAGGAACGGCGCAGAAACATCCTTCAGCGAGCTCGCGGCAATGTTCTCCAAGCACAAGCGCTTCATGGCAAGGTACCTCACATACAAGGACTGGCGGGACAGGGGGCTTGTCATAAGGGACATGGGGCACAAACACAGCGCAACAAACAAGAACCCCATCAAGCTGTACCCCTCTGGGAAGTTCTCACTTGCGCATTACAGCCTGCACGGCGCGTTTTTCTGGTCTGACATGACCACCATAATCTCTGAAAAAGAAAAGGGAAGGGAGCTTTATGACAAGTACTGGTTCGGTCAGTACGGCTCTTACAAGGCCGCAGACCGGGGGCAACTGAGCAAGCTTGACATATACGAGACCATTTTCCTCATGGAGAAGGGCGTCCTAGCCGAGAAAAACGCCACAAAGCCAGAGATAATCAGGGCGGCCACGGCGCGCAGGCGCGACTTCCCGCGGCTGTACGAGGTATACAGGGACTGGCGCGAGAAAGGCTACGTAATCAAGACGGGCTTCAAGTTCGGGACGCACTTCAGGGTATATTTCCCTGGCGCGAGGCCGTCAACGGCCAATGGCGCCGGCTGGACGCATTCCAGGCATGTCATCCACGTGTTCCCGAAGGATTCAAGGCTCCTGATATCGGAATGGGCAAGGGCCATTCGCGTAGCGCACTCCGTGCGCAAGACGTTCATACTGGCCGTTCCAGGCAGCGCCCGCGAGAAGAAAATGAGCCAGGACTTCATACTGTATCACAGGAAGGGCGGCGAGGCGGAGAGCCCTGGCACGTCCTCGCCAAGGTATGTTATGCTCTCGCTCGGCGAAGAGGAGTACATAGGCGGCAGGGAGTTCGCTGGCGCGATAGCGGAGGCGAAGCGCATGAAGCTCGAGCCGATACTCGCCATAGCGGACAGGGAGACGGCAGTGACCTACTACAAGGTCCGTCAGATACGCCTGCCGGGCAGCGACTCGGATTATTACGAGATAGACTGGATGCAGCCTTAAGGGGTCTGGGATGTCCGCAATTCCGTTACGAGGACATAAGTTTAAATAACTGCGCGTTTGTGTATATACAATTAGAAGGCGATTGCATGAAGATATCTGAAATATATAGGATGGACATCTACAGCGATGATGGCCAGTATGTTGGCGACGTTCAGGACGTTATAATAGACCTGGAGAAGGGCGAGATAAGCAGGCTCCTCATGGTTCCCTGGAAGAATTCCAAGACAGAAGCGACCACAATGCTCAAGAAGAAGAGCATCCTCTACAAGAGCGTCAAGAACATAGGGGACGTGGTCCTCGTAAGCGGGACGACAGGCGCAAGGGAGGAATCGGCAAGCAGGGAAGAGCTCAACGACTTGTCAAGGTAATGCCTTTTTCCTATTCCTTTTTTGTTAGTCTATCCTGAGCCGCGGCCATATCCCGGATCAATTTGAGCGCAGCATGCAGCCCAAGCATCCTGCCGCCTGGCGCGAATGGCCCTTTTCGATAGACCATTATCATGGCGACGTGACCGCGAAGGTGTCGTGGCCCCTGTTCCAATCCAGCTTACGTGCCATGGTTGTCATCCTTGCCATCAATGTCGCCGTTGGTTATGACCTTCGGCAGCCTCACGCCTCTCTGGCCGAGGTACTTGCCCTTGTAGTCGTTGCTTACCCTGTTCAGCGTCGCGGCGAATATGACGTGCGCGAAGCGCATGCCAGGCCTGAGCAGTATTCCGTGCGAGCTCGCGTTGAATACCTCCAGCGTTATGTTTCCCTCGAATCCGGCGTCGATTATCGTTGGAGGCAGCATCAGCCCGTGCCTTGCCCATGTGCTCCTCTGCTCAACGAACCCCACGAGGTTGTCGGGCATCTTGATGTACTCGATGGTGGACATGAGCACCTGCTCGTGCGGCCTTATGACGTTCCCACTCCCATTCCTCTCAAGGAGGTACTCTTCGTTCACGTGCTTCGGGTCAGAAGGGTCAACTACGAAATCACCGTCGCGTTCAGGATTGTGCCTGCCTATCTCGTCGGTTATGCGCAAATCAACTCCGTTCTCGCGTATTATCCCCTTCTCGAAAGGCTCTATCACAATCCTCTTTGCGCGTATCATGTTCTCCAGGTCAAAGTCCGACAGTATCATACAACCACTTCATCGTCCCTCATCTTGTTCTTATCAAGCATCAAGTTTACCTCATCGAGTATCTCCCTGTGTATCTTCTCTATGCTTCTGAGCCCGTCTATCTTTACCCATCTCCTTGACCCGTATCTGTCATTGTAGAGCTTTTCATATGCCCGGCCGACCTTGGTAAGATAGCTTCGCGCCCCCTCGAACCTGTCTGCCCTGCCCTTCTGCTTCATCTTGCGTTCGAATGCCACAAGCACCGGTATGTCTATATAAAATATCACATCGGGCCTTGGAAGGTCCATCAGCTCTTCCATGGCCTTGGCCTTCTCATAGTCGAACTTGCCTGCAGACTGGTATGCGATTGTTGAGATGAAGTACCTGTCTGTGATAACCACCTTTCCCGCAGAAAGGTCGGCAGCGATCTTCTTCTTGTCGGCCTGCATGTCAAGCAGGTACAGGAGAAACTGCTCCTCTACACTCAGCTCCACCTTGCCCGACAGGAATTCATCACGGATGATCCTGCCATATCTCGAGTCGTGTGTCGGGTATGAATAAATCCCTATATCTACACCCTGCTTCCAGAGGGCATCCTTGAGGAGGCCTACCTGGGTAGTTTTGCCGGAGCCGTCGTTACCTTCAATGCAGATAAAAATTCCCTTCATGACCTCCACTAACTGGATTAATTAACTAACAATGTTTATAAACCAGAACAGCCAATTATATTACAAAAATCCATACGCTCCTATCGTCTAGTCCGGCCAAGGACGCGGGGCTTTCAACCCTGCAACTCGGGTTCAAATCCCGATGGGAGCAAACCAAATTTTCGACGGCAGACTCGGGTTGGAATCAGACCCTGGGCAATCCTTCCTTAATCTGTGAAATTTTTGGAAGCTTCGTTCAGGCATAAAGGCAAAACCAGAACCAGCACTGCTAAGAGACCCCCTCGTAAACCTTCAATGTCTTCTCAGCTGTCTTCATCCACGTGAAACTTCTTGCGTATTTCATGGCAGTCCTTCTCAAACTATCATCATACCCTATATCCTTAAGACGCCACAGTATTTTTGCGATGCCTTCTGCGTTGTCAGCCTTCATGCAGTACCTTGACGTCTCGCGCGGCAGCATTCCCTTGCCACTTATGATAACAGGCACCCCTCTTGCCTGGGCCTCGAGTATTCCGAGCCCGAAGCCTTCGTACACGCTCGGCATCACAAACGCATCGAAGCTGTCGTAGAGGTCCACAAGTCCTCCCTGCGGCGCGATGCCCATGTATGTCGCATTCCTCGCCGTTCTCATCAAGCGTTCAAACTCGTTCCTGTACCTGTCGAACACAGTCCCATATATCCTGAGCTCAAAGTCGTCACCGAGATGTTTCATGCTCTCAAGAAGCAAGCCAATGCCTTTCCGTTTCCTTACCGCGCCGATGTACCCGACTTTGAGTTTGCCTGGTTTCCGGGGAATGCGCTTCCTGCCGCGCATGAACTCATCACCAATGCCAAGGTTCACCACAAACACCTCATTCTCGAAACCCAGCCGCATAGCCTCGCTCTTTGTCTGGCCGGATACTGCTATTATGTAATCTCCCTTCAAGATGTCTCGCATGTAGCTCTTCTTCAGCAAGTAACCCGGCATCTCGGAAATCAGGCGCCCCTCTGCGCGCGTGATCTCCGGGTAAAGTATTCTCTGAAACTCATGTGCGGTGTTGATGAGCACTGTATTATCCCTCCTGGCAGGTATCAAGGGCCGTTCAGTCAGGTTATGCGTTATCCTCGAGCTAGGCCTGAAGCCCGGCCCCAGGGCTTTTGTGGAGAACATGCCCAGCAATCCGTCTTCCCTTATTCCTGTGATGCGCACACATGAGCCCACGGGCTTGATACGCTCCAGGTTCGCCGACTGCTCGCGGCAGTACCTCGCTATGCCGCCCAGGCCCCCGGCTAGGTACTCCTCCTGCGCCACGAGGTTCACATCAACGGCCCTTACACGCATGCCATCAAAATGCCTGCGCGGCTATTTATTGCTTGCTCAGGTTCCATTAATATGAAAAATCATCATACTTTATAGTATTGCGCGCGTAATATTACACAAGGTGTGCACATGAACATAGGCATAGACTTCGACGGCACGATATCCGACAATCCAGGTTTCTTCAGGGAGCTTGCCGGTGCGCTCACTGGTGCGGACAACAGGATATACATAATATCGTCATATACCAGCGCGGATGCCGACAGGGCCGATGCCGTGGCCATGGAGAAACGCAGAATGCTGAGGGAATGGGGAATAAGGTACAGCGAACTCGAGCTCGTCGGCGAGCCAATCCCGGACAACAAGGCAGCGTACTGCAAAGACCACGACATAAAACTGATGATAGATGACCTCGAGGAAAACCTCAGCAGGATACGCGAGACGGCGAAAGGCACGGTCTGCCTGCTGTATATTGGCAGATAAAACAAGCGCAGGTCAACCATGCAAAGCCAGCGAACGGTTGCAATATGGCGGAACAAGAAACAGGTGCCGGTGCGGCAGATGGCAAGAAGCCAGGCCTCAAGATATGCGTGAACACGCAGACCCCTCTCATATGGTTCACGCACCATCCGACAGAGGAAGGCCCAGAGGCAGTCACAGACCTCTCGCAGCTCAAGGAGGGTGAGGACTACAACTACTCCACCGGCGGGGTCACGCGCATGGTCCTCCCATTGCTGAAGCACATGCTCGGCAACGGAACTGTGAGCGAGGCGCACTGGGTGTCGCTCAACCCGACGGGCTACAAGACTATCAAGGCCGACGGGATAACGCACCACTTCGTTTCCCTTGAAAGGGACAGAATGGAGAGCTACGGAAAGGTCAAGGAAGTCATGTGGAACGCGGCTCACGGGACCACGAGAGATACTACGGCAGCTGAGAAGATATTCCTGAGCAACGACTTCCCAGACTACGCATACTACAACCGGCTTACTGCAGAGCTAATCGGCGAGCTCGACAAGGACATAGACTTCGACCTTTTCTACATACACGATTTCCAGCAGCTGCCGATGGGCCACATGCTCAACACGCTCAAGCCGAAGATGTACAGGTGGCACACACCATTCGACGAGAGCACCATACCAGACAAGTGGAAGGAGCTGATGAATACGTACTTCAATTCATACGACCTCATAGTCGTGAGTTCTGGCAAGTACCTCGAATCGCTGAAATCGTTCGGCTACGCCGGCAAGGCGAAGAAGCTGTACCCATATGTTGATCCCTCCGACTACGCAAAACCGCCGAAGGAGGATATCGCCGCGGTGTGCGGAAGACTAGGGATAAATGATAAAGATGACATAATGCTTGTTGTAGCGCGCATGGATCCGATGAAGGGCCAGGACCGCGCCATATCCGCCTTCTCATCTATAGCAGGCAGATATCCGAGGCTGAAGCTCGTCCTCGTCGGCAACGGCAGCTTCTCAAGCTCGAAGCAGGGCCTCGGGCTCTCGAAAGGGGCAAAGTGGCGCGCAGAGCTAGAGGAAAAGGCCAGGCAATCGGGCCTGCAAGACCGCACCATATTCGCAGGCCACCTGCCGCAGAACGAGCTAGACGCAATGTACGAACGGTGCAATTTCACCATACTCCCTTCGATAAAGGAGGGCTTTGGCCTTGTAGTAGTCGAAAGCTGGCTTCACAGGAAGGCATGCCTTGTCACAGAGCGCGCCGGTGTGGCAGAGCTGATAACAGTAGGAGAGAACGGACTGCTGATAAACCCCGACGACATAAAAGACATGGCGGAGAAGGCGCATGAACTCCTCGAGAACAATGGCCTGGCTCGTATGATCGGGGAATCCGGATTCAAGACGTCGAGGCTATGCTCGATAGAGGAGGGTCTCGGCGCGGAGACGAAAGCAATAAAAGAGTTGGTTGGTGAATAGCAGCATGGACATCCTCCAGGTTCTCGTTCCGATAGCATATGCCGGCATAATCCTGATAGCGACGTGGGTAACCGCGAAGTTTATAACGACAGCAATCCGCAGGATCGTAGGCCGGAGCACGCAGTTGTTCGGTGCGCAGATACAACGGCTCGTCTGGCTCCTGATATGGCTTATAGGCCTGATACTTGCGGTAGAAGAGATCGGCGTAAATCCCGACATACTGCTGCTCATGGTGGGCCTGATGGGCATTGCGGCAATAGTGGCTCTGCGCGGCCCCTTAGAGAATTTCGGGGCAAGATACTTTACCCACGGCTACATACCATTAAAGGTCGGAGATTCAATAACAGTGCAGAACCACTCTGGCAAGATAATAGAGATAAACGCGATGAGCACCATTCTCCTGAGCAATGACCACATAATATCGATACCTAACAACACCTTCGTAAAAGAAACAATCATAAATACTACCCATCAGGCGTGGAAGACGGTAACGGTGCCGATCATTGTGAACAACAATGTAGACCTGCCGGCCTTCGAGAGCTCCGTTCTCAAGAGCATCAACAAGCTAAGGTCGCACTTCGATGACAGGTTCCCACCGATCCTGTCTGTTGTGTCAAGGAGCAGGCAGGCAACGGAGCTGTCGCTCACGGTGATGATACGCTCCCCAGACAAGCGCGATGCTATAATAAACGAGGTAAACAAACGCGTCGCAGAGCTGGTAGACGAAGCGAAGAAATCAAAGAAGCAGAAGGCATAACTCCATGAGTGCAGAAAGCGCGGATGTGATCCGGAATCTCGCATCGGAGTTCGAGGACTTCCTTAGGATGGATAATGGCTCCGAAGACGAGTTCAATGTCGCAGAGCGCACAAGAAAGAGCGTTTTCAGGTGGAGCGGGCAGTTCACCCCGGAGCTTGCTGGCATGCTTCTGGGAACATACGCAAAATCAAATATTGCAGTACTGGATCCTTTCTGCGGTAGCGGCACCGTGCTGTTTGAAGCGGCAAAGAGATCCTTGCAGTGCACTGGCACAGACATAAACCCCATGGCCGTTGAGATATCCAGGGCAGCGGAGTTCTGCAACATGAGTGATGCGGCCAGGGCGAAATACTTTGACAATGCAGAAGAGATGTTCAGTAACGCGGTAATGGGCTTTGGCGAAAGCGGCATGTCGCAAAGAAAGCTCTCCGCCAAGGACTACGCGTCTATCGGGGGGATTATTGCTGCAGCAAACCCTGTGCTGATGCGCAGCATACTCATCAACGTGCTCATGAGGCTTTCATCCTCCAAGGATAGCGGCACAGTGGACGGGCTGCGCAGCGCATTCGAAACGCACAAGAACCTCATAATGCAACTCCCCCACAGCAACGCGAAATGCTCCGTGCTCCTCGCTGACGCGAGGAATATCCCTCTGCAAAGCTCAAGTGCCGACCTGATACTCACCTCGCCTCCTTATCCCGGCGTTTTCGAATACTCAAAGAACTACAAAAAAGCAACGCATCTCGCAGGTTGGCGAATCTCAGATATTGCAAGGAGTGAAATCGGACGTATAAAAGGCAGGGGCGGCAGGCAAGCCGCCATAGTCACCTACGCCAACGATATGATAAAAGCCCTGCTCGAGATGCGGCGCGTGCTGAAAGTCAGCGGGCGCTTGATACTCATAGCCGGGCGCGAGATCGGGCTAGGTCAAGGCAATCTCAGGCTTTCTGCGCTGCTTTATGCGTTGGCCTCCGGCGCCTGCGGCTTCAAGCTTGAGGCGATGCAGCAGAGGCAGTATACTGGAAGGACCGGTAAGAGGGTCACGGAAGACATTATGCATCTGCTTCCGGGGGCCGCGCCGCACAACCCGGAAGGGAACTTTGCCGAGGAAGCGGCGTTGCTCCTGTACAAACACGCGCAGCAGACGGAGCAATGAAACTTGGCGCCCGCCTATAGTAGTCCTATTTGTTGGCAAGAACACGCGCCGCCTCTTCCGCATGATACGTGATTATGATATCGGCTCCGGCCCTTTTTATCGAAGTAAGTATCTCAAGCATTACCCTCTTCCCGTCGAGCCATTTGTTCATGCCTGCCGCTTTGACCATGGCATACTCCCCGCTTACGTTGTACGCTGCAAGCGTAACACTGAAGCGCTTTTTTGCTGCTGATACAACGTCAAGATACGCCAGTGCCGGCTTGACCATTATAATGTCAGCGCCTTCCTGCACGTCAAGCTCTATCTCACGCATCGCCTCGGCCGCGTTTGCAGGGTCCATCTGGTATGTTCTTCTGTCGCCGAATGACGGTGCCGAGCCGGCGGCATCTCGAAACGGGCCATACATCGCAGACGCGTATTTAGCGGAGTAACCCATTATAGCAGTGCCTGTGTAGCCCGCGCCGTCCAAGGCCGATCTTATCCTGCCGACCTGCCCGTCCATCATCGCGCTTGGCGCCACAACATCTGCGCCAGCCTTTGCGTACTGGACTGCGCACCTTCCAAGAAAATCCAGGGTTTTGTCGTTGTCTACTGTCTGCCCTTTGAGGATTCCGCAGTGGCCGTGGTCTGTGTACTCGCACATGCAGACGTCCGCCATGACAATCATCGACGGCACCGAGTCCTTTATCGCCTTTATGGCCAGCGGCACTATTCCATTTTCATCATACGCCCCGGAGCCGGCGCTGTCCTTATGCTCAGGTATGCCGAACAGCAGCACGGATTTTATCCCAAGATCCGCAAGCTCAGACGCCCTGCTTCCGGCATTGTCGACCGAGTACCTGCTCACCCCCGGCATCGAAGGTATGCTCTCAGTTATCCCGCTGCCATATCTTATAAACACAGGCGCGACCAGCTGTTCCACGTCCAGCCGGGACTCCCTGACAATGGACCTCATGTTTTCGCTAGCTCTCAGCCTTCGCGGCCTGCTCCTGATCCCTGCTGCTTCCTCCATCGGTATCTACAAACAAGCTCGCACGCAGGTTATATAAACATTCCCCAGATGCCGCAGCGCTCAGATGTATAAGCGGCATTTTCCTTGGCTAAACGCCTGCGCCGAAATACGCAAAGGCCCGCATAGGCGCCCAGGAACACGGGTCCGAGGGTTTACGGGAGCGTAGGCCTGGCAGTCAACCGTATGATTGGGTTCTTATCCCCCGCGCCAGGACCGGCCGCGCATGCGCTCAAACTGCGCCAAACATTCCTGCCGAATCACAATGGCCGCCGCGCGCTCGGGTGAGCGCCCCATGCGGATTAGACGCAAGCAGGCCTGCCCGCGGCAGGGCCATCATGCGCAGGGTTTATAAGGAGAAAAACCCACTATGTCATGAGGTCGCATATAATGAAGGGAGTAATGTTGGCGGCTTACGGGACTCCAAGCACCATGGACGACATAGAACGATTTTACACTGACATAAGGCGCGGCGTCAAGCCTTCAAGAGAGCAGCTAGAGGGCCTGAAGGCGCGCTACGCAGCC
>JAMCZF010000010.1 GCA_023485825.1 Candidatus Martarchaeota archaeon | reverse complement strand
GATTGTCCAATACTTCATAATTGCCCTCTATCTTTACAACCTGGGTTAATTTCATTTACTTCACTGCCATATGATATACCTGATTACAATTATAAATCCATGCATTTCGCATTCATCCCACGATTGAAGATCGTGGGCTTTCTGCTATGACTTCTTGTAAGATTTGAAAGGAAAACGACCCAATTGGAAGGGGCAGTATCCGCCACGGCATTCATGCGGAAATGTGGAATTTGGCAGTTGCCATACTCGATGACAATCAATATATATCACAAAAGGCGCATTATAAACAGATCAGCGGGGGATTTACTGAGGAGCACGAAGGCTGTACGCGGAGACGAAGGCCAAAGAATCCAGGAGATGAAGGGCCTGCAGAGGGCTTCCGGGAGGATTGCGTTAGCGGCTGCCGTGTCGATAGCGGCGCTTGGGGCATTTGGCCCGGCGCGCGCCCGTGCACAGGATCCGGAGAGGCGCACTGCGTTTGTTGTAGAAGCAAGGCAAGGCTACTTCCAGGAGCATAGGGATGCCTTCCCCGGCGCGGTGCCCGGAGGGACGTCCCTAGCGGTCTCAGCAGACCGGCAGAACAATATCCCTGCATTCTACATTCCGCCGGCGCTGAAGAATGGCGCACCGCGCAGCCCTATCAGGAACCTGGCCAATGAGGCCGTTTCCGATGCGAAAACAGACGTTGGAATCGCCAAGGAGGCGATAGATGATGTGCGTCTCCGCAAGTGGCACAAGCTGGGAGATATCGAGAGCAAGGTACATCCGCAGGCCCTGGGCATGTTTCTTGAGATAGCCGCAGGCGCCGGCGTGCTCTTAGGATTGAGATGGATGCTGCGGAAATCCCTATTGAAGGTGGAACCCCAATTTGCAAAAGTGACAAACAATGTCAATATTATCTGGGAGTGGCCCTTCAGGAAGGTTTACAAGAGGAGGTTTGGGAATGAGCCGAGAAGTCCGGCATACCGCAGAGGTGATCCCCTCCTTACGGGCAAAAGGATAAAGCATTACCATGATGACGGGGAGCCGTGGTTTTTAGCCAGGAGAATGCTCATGAAAGGCCAAGAAATCTGATGGCGGCCGCTTGTTTCAGGGCAACGGGGGCCGGCCCTTGACACGTTTGACTTTATCAAGGTAATACGCAATGGCATTGCCTTCGTATTTCTCCATGAGTTTGCCATATGTGCGGATTATTCTCTCCATCGGATAATACAGGTTCTTACTGTCCAGGTCCTCGAATATCCTTGCGATAGTGTGTGAAAGCTTTTCGGCGCGGCTGTCGTATAGAACATTCCTGTCAGGGACTACCCTTGACAGGCTCTCGTTGCCCGAGAGCCGACATCTCTTGGCCAGAGCGTATGCGTTTTTGTATGCGACTGCGCCCACATGCTTATACTCGGGCTTTAGTCTCTCCTCTGGCACGCCTTCCAGGGACAGAAGCTCTGAAAATGCCATAAGTTGCATCTCGTGCGTCTTCGCGCCCGGGATTCCGTAGTCTCTCGCCAGTCTATCGGCCATGTCATACTTCCTGCGCAATATCATATCTGTGTACGTGGACATAACTGCATCGTACGCCCTGGAGCCAAAAATGATATGCCCTGGCTTCTCCAATGTTAGTCTGTGGCTTACCAGTATTCCCCACGCCGCGCTGTTCCTGCCTTCCTTGAGCAAGATTCCAAACTTCTTTAACGCGGCTTCCTGCTCAATGTCCTGGAGACCATGCCTCTTTGCGATATCCATGGAGATGTCGAGTGCCATGGCAGAGTTATGCTGCGCTGACATTGACATCATCACCCGTGCCCTGACTCTAGCGTCATCTGCGGCCTGCTGCGGGGTGTGTTTGATCATCCGGTATAGGCCATTGACTATGCCGATGGTCGGCTTGACAAACCCATCCAGGGGCACATCCCACAGCCAGGCGGGGGGCAGGAACCTCTCCAGGGACCAACTCTTAACCCAACTGTTTCTTGCAATATAAAGTTTTGCGTCGGACCGTGAGATTATATTAGGAATCTGCGCGCGTGCTATATCCATTACGGAGCGCATGGTGGTTTCATACTCCTGTCTCCTGAATTTCACTTTTACTGGTACTGTGCTGTCGGGCGATATCTCCTTGAAACTAGCGACCTTGTTGGCCAGCTTCGCTGCGCTTATGAATGCAGCCACAAACCTGGGATTTGCGAGCATGCTTCCAGTTATCCCGTGCGCCGCGGGGTTCTCGTCCTGGCGCATCTGCGCAAGCCTGTCGGTTACCTGGGTTCTGGAGGGGTCCGCATGTGCATGTGCCGCTGTGCCGCGCTGCGCGAGTATTGCAGGGTGTACCTGGTTGCTGGGCTGCGGCGGCACCGGTCTGTGTTTCCTATGCCATTTGACCATGTTTGCTCACGCCCAATGCCTCTCGCCTATCTCGGACTGCCTCTTTTTGTCTGGGTAAATCCTGAAATTTGCAGGCTTTTATATAGGTCATGCACTTATATTGCTGTAAATTTTTATATGCATTCCTATGTGTGTACAGGGCATTCGCATTCATACCGCGGTTGAAGCCGCTGGTTTGCCATGCAGCATTGCGAATGGCTCAGGGGCGGCGAACGGCTCATGACTGGAGGTCGAAAAGCTTCTGCATCAACTGGTTCTCGTATAGCATATAGTTGAACTTGTACAGGGTGTGCACCTCCCTGCCGGCGACTCTCGTGACCGCCATATCCATTGAGCTGAACATGGTCTCGAGCCTTGAAAGCTGCATGGTGAGCGCATCTGCAGCGGCCTTGTCGCTCACCCCGACGGCGGTTGTCTCGATGTACATTATGCTGTTCAGCGGGAGCTCCCCGGAGGATATCCTGTCTATCCTCGCCTGCAGCACGTTCATCTTCCTCTGCAGCTCCTGCAAGGTCATGGCGCTCGGATTTTCGCGCTGCGACTCCTTGGATATCTGGAACTCGTAGAAGCCGCGCCTCCCCTCAAGATCCTCCCTGTACTTCTGTATGTCCTTCGGATTCGAGATGACGTTGAACTTGAACGGGAAGTCGATGTTCATGACGATGCGCTCCCACTTGCCAGGCGCTTCAATCATTATCTGGTCGTCCGACTGCACTATCGCCTCCTCGTGGAACACGTACTTGTATATGTTTGCAGTGAGGTACCCGGTCGCGTAGTATAGGCCGTTGGTGTACCTCACGACGCGGTTCTGCTCCTTTGGCACGGTATCGTTCTTTGAGAGCATGACCTTTATGCCGAGCATGCTCATGACAGCGGGGAATAGCATGAAGTCGGCGTAATTGAGGGTCAGTATCATCGCCACTGTGGCGAGTGCGATGACGTCGACCAGTATTGCGAAGGGCCCGAAGTTAGATCCGCCTATGAAAAGCATGAATATTGATATGGCTGAGAATCCAAGGTACATTATCGTTTGCTCGTCCATTATAACAACCCTAAAGCCCCTCCTGCATGCTCTTCTGGCGTATCAGCTCGTTGACGGTCTCTGCAGGCACCGACCTGTCCGGCTGCACGAAATCGAGTATCTCGTCGCCGTGTGCGACGTATGCGGATATGCCCAGTATGGCGCTTATACCTGAGGCTATCTCCTCGGCGCGCTGGTATGCTATCGCAGACGCCTCCTCATCATTTGTCCCGAACGCGCTGACCATCGCATAACTGACCATCGCCTCGGACTTTGACGAGCTCACGTTGTTGAGGAGGTTGTGCCACATTGTCATTTCCCCTTCTGCCCTGGTGCGTGCCTTCTCATTGCCAGGTTCCGCCGGTATCGACCTGAGCTTTGCCTCGGATTCGTCGAGCTTCTGCCTTATCCGGGCTATGTAGTCGTCCTTGTTGACGATGTAAACCTGCGACGCTATCTTTACGGTGTTCTTCGTGACCGTCAGCACCCTGCTGAACAGCTTTGCCATATCGAGCTTCTCCGCGTCCGACATCTCTGTCCCGGACCTGTATAATGGTATGGTGACGAATGACGATGCATAAATGCCGTCCTCCTCCCTGACCACTACTGAGGTACCTGAGGGGGATAGAATGAACGGCTCTGCGCTGTTCAGCACTATTGTGCCCTTGCGCATCTTCAGCGCCGGCATGTAGAGGTAGGTGTAGTACTTTGTAGAGAACGCTATTATGGCGAACAGCATCGACAGTATGGCGAAGAGGAATGCGAGGAGGTTGTTCGTGACGTTATACGTAAGCACCGCGAACATTATCGAGACTCCGGCAAGTACCACGAACAGGAACATCTGTATCTTCAGCGCCAATGGAACACCGTATTGAATTGCATGGCAATCTTTTTAGCCTTTTTATAGTTTATATGATCTTGAGCTTGCTGGACATGCTGGTCATGTTGCCCAGAAACTGTGCTATCTGCACAGTTATGGCATACGTCATTGCGAATATCAGCACAGGATAGAACAGCACCGAGAGCCAGTATGCGCCCAGGCCCTGCGTCATAAGGTTCAGCGTCAATGGCAGGGGCGACTGCGGGGTTATGGCGTTGAGCTGTGCCCCGGCGCCCTGGCCGTAGTTTATCAGCGACGATGTTGACTGCAGGACCTGCGACTGCAGGTCTGCGTTGGTAAAGTAGTAGGCGATGGTGAACAGTGTCGGCATTATTATGAACATGCCTATCGCCACAGCTATCATCATGCCCCCGAGGCCGCGCAATGGGAGTATGGCGCGGAATATTATCCCAGGTATCAGGAACACAGGTACCGCTATGTACATGAATATCATTATTATGTAGAACTCCCCGTAAAGTAGCGCCAGGGCTTCGCTCTGAAGCCCTATGTATGAGAGTGCCGGTATGTAGAAGAACACGGTCAGGGGGTGCTCCAGATAGTCGGAGACATCCTTGCTCTCTTGGCAGGGGATTGGCCCGGCGGTTCCGGATATGACCGAGCCTGCCTCCTCGCTGATGGCGGCAGTCCCCCCCTTGAGATACTGTTGGATCTCGCCGGCGAGATCCTTGGGGCCTGCGCAGAAGACCAGGTGAGTGCTCATTATCTGCTTGTCTATTACGACTATGTTGAATAGCGCCCTTAGCATCGTCTGCGTGCTGTTTATCGAGCCGTTTATGTAGTTGAGGGAGCTCACGTACGGGTTTTGCGTTATGAACAGGCCTGGGATGAGGCCCACTATCACTGCCGTGAGGAAGAGGAACCCCACGACTATTATGGCCGTCGCTATGGCTTCGTAGTATTCGCCTATGGCGAAGTTCCTGATTTTCTGGTTGTTGAGCAGCTGGGCCGCTATGAACATTATGGTTGCGAGCGTGAATGAGAAGAACACGGCTATCAGCGCGATGGGCTCCCACTTGCCCCATTCGTTTGATATCGCCTGGTTCGCCTGGCTGCAGTACCACGGCGTGATCTGGTTGATTATGCCGTTGGTCGCTGGCGAAGCCCCCTGCTGGCAGTAGCCCGGGCCGGTGCCCGTGCCTGCAGCTGATATGGCAACGGCCGTGGTAAAGAGCAGCAGGAGCGCCGCGATAAACTTGATCCTGTTCATGATTGCACCATCATATCACATTCGTCAGCAGCGACAAGAAGTCCATGCGCTCTCCGAGGGCCTGGGAGAGATCAGCTATGAACGCGTCGAGTATAACAAAGTTGAGTATGTTTATGAATGTAACCCCTATGACTATGAGGCCTATCCGCATGAAGAACTGCTCAGTGAACCCAGTCCCTATCGGCTGGCCGGAAAAATACGACGCCAGTATGTTCGTGAATGCGGCCGCAGGAGACACCGCGGGCACGACCAGTGACGCCTGCGTAGTGTGCTCCAGGGCGTAATCCATGAAGCCGTAGTTGAGGCTCGTAAGCACAGGGTACATTAGGCCTATGCCAAGCCCGAAGGCTATCATGGCGCCCCCGAATGTCCTTGTTACGCCGAATGCCCGGGCAATGAGCCCTATTGCCATGAAGAATGCGAATAGGTAGGGAGACGCGGCGAGCAGCATGAGCTGCAGCTGGTTAAGCAGCGAGAACAGGTATATGGCGCCTATGATGAACGGCTCGAACTTGTTGGCTTTTGTGGTAAGCGGAGACAGCGTCAGGGGCCCTGCTTCTATGGCAACATAAAAGCTTGGCGTCCCCAGGGGATTTATCTTTGATCCGAGATAGCTGTAAGGCGTGAGGGTCAGGGTGCCGAACATGAACGAGGGCTCGAGCGAGAACGACACCATGGTGTAGAAGATGAAGTTGTTGAAGGCATTCACGTCGTTGTTGAACTGGTAGAGGTTGCACAGCGCAAGCGAGTATATGTTGTCGACAGGGGTGCTCCCGGCAGGGGAACTGCACTGCGCAGACGCGAGGCCTGCGTTGCTGTACAGGCCGACCGGGTTGAACGTGCACAGACCGGTGGCTATGCTGGCGAATATGGCTATGAGGATTATGGACAGCAGAAGTTCGTATACCTTCACCTTCACCCACGGCCTTATCGACGTGATGCCCCCTATGAATGGGCCCAGCATGTACAGCACCGAGAGTATGCTTATTATGGCCAGGACAGCCAGTATCACTACGGGGAACCAGGCGGTGTAAGGCGCGGTCAGGAACGAGCTTATGCTGCCCACGCAGCTGGACACGAGGAGTGGAATACCGATATGCAGTGCCATCATTATGTCAATCATATAACGCTACCCATTATTCTGCTTACGTTGAACGAAGGCGCGCCCAGGGCCCTTGCCAGTATCTGCGACATGTCGTACGACACGAGGAACGCCATGAACGCGCCTACGAGTATCATGGCGAAGTACGCGACCTCGACGGCGTACGGCTCTGTGATCCCGTCGACAAGGAAGGACAGCGTCGTCTCCACATTTACGCCGGAGTTGTACGTGCTCAGCACGTCGTTCTGTATGTATGCGAGGATGTCTGTGCCAGGCTCTATGTATCCGATGGTCGGCAGCGGGTTGTTGGAAAAGCTCGACAGGGCACTCGGAAGCGCGTTCGGCATCGAGGTTATGGGATACATTATTGCGGGGAAGATTATGTAGAATGAGAAGAACAGCGAGAGAAGCGTGCCGCCCGCGGCGCGGGTCCACGGGAAGGACCTGAACAGTATGCCAAGGTAGAGGAACACCGGGAAGAGGAAGTACAGCGCGAAGAAGAGGAATATCATGCCTATGCCCAGGGCCATCATTATCACGGATGCGGTGGATTGCAGGCCTATGAGGTTCGAGAGGAAATCGAGCCCCGCAAACGGGTTGATTATGAAGCTCGGCACGGTCACGGCCCAGAACGAACCCGCGATCGATCCGCTCGTCTGGAAGTAAATCTGCGTGCTGGCGAAGAAGTTTATGAATATGCTTCCGGCGGTGGCATAGACGTAGTACCTGAACGCCGGTATTACCTGGTTGTTGAGGAGGTTGTTGCATATTGTGGCGTACATCGTTCCTGGTGAGCTGTACAGGGCCTCATTGGTGTTGGTGCCGCCGACGAGTGCGGCATTCGTGAAGAAGCCGGAGAGGCCGTTGAGGGTTCCGAGGCCGCCGGCGATCAGCACTATAAGCAGTATGTTGAACAATGATTCCACGTACTCGGTCTTCACGAAGACGACGAGCTTGTTTATCCCGAAGCCGTAGCCTATGCCGTAGAGCAGGGCGAGCGTCACAAGCACCATTAACACTATCAGCAGGGATATCTGCAGCAGGCCAGAATATGTAGTGCTCGAGTATATCGCGGGGCTTACTATGTTGTTGGTATTGCCGAATATGTCGCTGCAGTACGTCGGGCCTGCGGCCGCTGCGCTGCCGATGAGCAGAAAGAGCAGGGCCGTTATGAAAATCCTTGACCTCATCGCACCACTACACAAGCCTCTCAAGGCCGAACAGCCTTGTGTCGCCGCCGAGCAGGCTGGACACGCTGAACAGCGCAGCTATCACTATGAGCACGTCTATGAGGGGTATTATAAGCCCTATCACAGACATCATGCCGTACAGGTTGTACAGGTTGAATATCGTATTCATGAGGTTGTTGCTGTTGCACGTGAAGCCCAGCCTGAGCAGCTGCGACTGTATCGGTTGCCCGCCCAGTACGGTTGAGGCGGAGCTTATGATGTTCAGTATCCCGTTGGCAAGGGCCACGCCAGGTATGCTATATGCGCTGGTCACCTGGAGCTCCGCCAGCCACAGATGGCCACCGAGAGGCCAGCAGCCGTCGTGGTACATTATATAGTCGGCGCGCGGGAACACGTAGAAGTTCAGGCTGGAGTCGTAGTTGAACGTCGCGACTGTGGGATGGGCCTGAAGCACCATCTGCGCAAGGGTGCTGGACAGGCTTGTCACCGGGGGCTCGTCGCCTATGAGCTGCATCGTGTTGAACGATTCCGGGCCGATTGGCGCCACCCCGAATATTGGGCTTGCCGGCGAGATGCCTGACGATATGCTGTTCAGTGCGTTGTATTGTATCAGCGTTATGCTGGGATACACTATGAGCCCGACTATGGCCATCGCTATGAGAAGCCCGCCGACCCTCCTTGTCAGGAAGGATGCGCGGAGTATTATCCCGGCGGCGAGCATGAAAGGCCACGCATACATCAGCGCCAGTATGGCCATGAGCTGTATTATGAACAGGTAGAATATCAGGGTGGACTGCTGGGTCAGGAAGTTGGTGGCGACGAGGGCGAGTTCATATCCGGCGAACGGGTTAAAGACGTATTTTACCGAGAATGCCCCGAAGCCGAATGTCTGGCATGTGAAGCCCGGCTCGCACATTATGTCAGATGCATTGAACGTGTTGAGGAAGTTTATGTAGCCGCGGAACATGAAGTAGGCGTTCAGGTTCGTTGACGTCTGGTTTGTAAGGTTGGCCATGAGAAGATAGGTCGAGGCAAGGCCGTAGTCAAGGTTGTCTGTAAGCTGGTCGGCCTGGGGATTGCCTCCTGCGCTTCCCGAATTTTGGATTATTCCTGTGCATATGTCATTGGTCGGGCTCTGCTGTGATGAGCTTATGAAGTTCAGGTTTGCGCCCTGGAGCGTGCTGCACAGGCCCTGCGCGCTGGACTTCGGCATGAGCAGCGACTGGAAGATGCCGCTGCCGAAAAGGCTCAGCAGCGCTATTATTATGACGACTATTACCACTGTGCCGAGGACGTTCTCGAATTCAGAGAACGCTGCAGATATCACCGTCTTATTGTTGATGACGATGCCGACTATGTAGTAGAGCAGCGCTATGACAACGGATGCGATGACGGCAAGCACCGTTATCGGGAGCCACGAAGTGAAGTCTGATACGCTTGTCGCGATGGGCGTGGTTGTGGAGCTCGCATGAAGCACGGCCACGAGTATGGACACGGCCATTGATGCTGTTGCAAGACCCATGCGCATGTTGTATGCCATTTATTCACCACCCCAGAACGAACCGCTGCTGCCGAGTACGCTGGGTATGGCATTGAGGCCCTTGTAGAGCCCCTGTGCAAATCCCATCGTTATTGCGAAGTCTAGTGCTATAAGCACTATGCCCTCGAACACGTACTGCGCGACAGACACTGAATAGCTGTTCACCTGGTCAGGAAGGTCGACAAGTCCCTCTGCCAGGTCCTTTATGTAGCTGCCCCAGCCCCCGGCCCCTGTCTCGATCGCCTGCCCGAAGAAGCTCACTGGAAGGGATAGCGGGTTGGCGCCTATGTAGCCGTAGGCACCCATCGTCTGCGGGGTGAGCAGGACAGTGAGCGGTATGTTGTTGAGATCATAAGGCCCGACGTACTGCAGGTATGGATTGCATGCCTGGCCGGGATTCTGGCAATAGAGCCAGTTGACTATCGCCTGGTTGGCCGATATGGACAGCGGTAGCACAAAGTACAGGGCGATGCCTATGGCTATGAACGCGTTCGAGGCCTCTCGGAGCTTCGGGCCTGCGAATGACACAGAGCGCAGCAGTATTGCAGCGGGCACAAGGAGGTTCATGGCCAGGGCCATGATTATAGGGAGCAGGAGGTAGAGTATGAAGAGGGCTCCGAACGTGACGACGAGGAACCCCGCAAACATCGTATATGCCCCGGAATACGCCATGTAGGTTTCGTACAGGCGTCCGGTCGTGTTCATCGATACGATGCCCGCTGGTGCGGGCCCGGTGGACCCGCTGGCCAGGAAATTGACGCCGGGGGCCGCGAGCGAGATATGGAATAGTATGTAGTCGGAGATGGCGCCGTCTATTGAGAGTGCGAATCCCTGGGACATAAGTTGGCCGGCAAGCCGCGTGCCCTTCACGAAGAGGAGCTGCCCTATGTAGTAGGTGTCTGCCTGGAAGACGCTCTGGTAGTTGCCTTTGGGAAGGCCCGACAGGGCAAATCCGAGATTGCACCCGGCGTATGCCATGGACACCAGCGAGGCTATGAGCAGCACGCTGAAGAAACCCTCGGTGTACTCTATGCGCACTGCGCCCTTGAGCTTGTTTTGCAGTGGGTTGGGGAGAATCCCGGCTATGGCGTATACGGCTGCGCCGGCGCTCAGCGTTACAAGAAGCACGAGCACGTCTATGCCTATCCAGTTGTTTATGTTGACATATGCAAGCGAGCATGACGGCTGCGCGAGCATTATTGGCAATAATGGAATCATCATATCAACTTGAGCCTCCTGCCGAAGGACAGCCTTATGCTGCCTCCAAGCAGCCTTGCTATGTTGTCAGTTATGGAGTAGAACAGTATGAGGTCTAATACGAACAGGAAGTAGAACTGGAAGATCAGGTAAAGGTTGTACTCCAGCATGTAGTTCAGCGACGTGTAGATGGAGTTGAGTGTGGTAAACGGCACCCACAGGAACTGGATTCCAGAAAGGAACGCGGAGCCTGAGTTCTGAATGGTTTCGCACACGGTAGAGAGTATTCCCAGGGGGTTGCAGGCCGTTGACGTGCTGACCTGTTGTATCTGGGTGGAAAAGACAGAGGAGAAATACGAGGAAAGCGGCGCATTGAGGAGCACGAGCAGCGATGGCCACACTATCGCCAGCCCTATGCCAAGGCCTATGAGCGTGCCGCCTATGCCCCTGACGAGCGGCACGGCCCTGAATATGAGGCCCAGCGGTATCAACAGCAGGAAGCCTATCTCCTCGAGGAGCGGCAGAAGGTATACCTGCGAGGCATAGAAGGTGAGCATAGGGAACTCTACGAAGGTTACCATGTCATTGAACAGCGAGCCTGATGCTATGCTGAATGTCGAGGAGCCGCCTCCGCTGAAGCCGAGCACATCATTCGCGAATGGCTTGGCGCCGAAACCGGAATAGAACACAGGCATGTCCATCAGGAACTCTCCAACAAATGGGATAGCGTAGCTTATCGCAGGGGGGAAGGCGACGCCAGGCCATATCACTTGCGTCTTTGACAGGCCGCCATATACCAGCTCAAGCTCCAGCATGGCGCCTATGCTGTTCTGAAGATTGGTGTTCACAGTGCACAGGTATGCCTCTGACTGGTAGGTCAGCTGCGTCACGTTTGCCTGGAACGTGCCCGTAGGCGCACCTATCAACGACACGGCTATGCCAGACAGTATTGAAAGCACTGAGAATATTGCCACTATCAGTATCGCGGATTTGACAAGCTCCTTGTACTCGTTCTGCAGCCACCTTCCGATGTGTATGTTCGGGAACACCTTCGTTGCTATGTAGACTGCTCCGAGAATGATTATTGACAGAAGGAGCGCGAGCATCGCTACCCCTATGGCCATGGGCAGCGCGGTTCCCGCATACTGCGCCACAAGTTTGCCAGCGTATGTGTTGGCAGGGCATATGGCAGGCGCGTTTGAAGTCCCTGCCGCATAGCCCGTGCTAAAGATCAGCAATGCGAAAATGAGCGGTATACGCAAAGCGCCGGCTCGCATGTTGTATTCTCGATGCGCACGTATAAAGAGCTTGCCGTGGGGGCATATTCCGCCGGGCATGGCGCGCCACGCATGCGCGCATCATGCGCCTACTTGGCAAGAAGCGTTGACGGATCCACCTTTATACTGTCGAGCTTCTGCATCGCTTTGTTCACGTGGTAGCTGTAGGTTGTCGTAGTCTCTGACTTCCTGAACTGCTTAAGGTATTTACGGTCTATGCGCATCTGCTGTATTCTTCGCGCGAAGGCGCCCATCGTACTGTTCTGCAGGGCCTCTGTCTCCGCCCTGTGTGCCGCGAATATATTTCTTTGCTCTTCCTCGCCGCGCAGTACGTGGGACATCGCACGGTTCAGCTCCTCCTTGCTGAATAGCAGTGCCTTGATATCTTCCATTTCGGGGATCCTTTTCGTTTTGCTTGCAATAAGCCTTTCGAGCTTCTCCTTGCGGCTCTGATTCTCGGTTCTCTCGAGGCTTGCCGACTTGTACCCAAGGCCGGTGCTCCTGTTGTATGTGCGCCTGGCCGCAGAAACCGATCTTCCTGCAATGACTGAGGTCCCGGTATGGAATCCGGGGAGCGCAAATCCGGTAAGGCCCACGGCGAGCCTGATGAATCCTGACTTCTGTCGCTGCGCCTGCTGTATTGTAGCTGCACCCGACTGGCCGCCATATGCCCTGTTGAAGAAGTCGTTATTTATATGCATCCTTCTCTGGATTGGGCCGTTTTGTAACAAGTCTGATATGGGTTTCGGAATGAACTTTGGAAGTATGGCCTTCGCCTTTCGCTTGGTTGGGTCGTAGGAGGGATAGAATGACGTGCCCTTTTGCACCATCTGTGTACTATATGTTGACCTGCTCATCGAGGCCCTTGCGCCGGACTTCGGCCCCATGCCCATGAAGGTGCCTACGGCGAACAGGTCAAGGAATGAGAAGCCGCGGGTCAGGCCCGCCGCTGCGCCTATGAGCACCACTATGACCAGTATCGGAACGAGCGCGTTTATCGCTCCCACAGATAGTATGAACGCAGACAGCATACTCTCCATTTACATTGCACGCTCAAGGTTAAATGCTTTGCCGTAACGCAGTTGCTGGTCTGTGGCTGTTTCCTGCGTGCAAGGAATCATTCAGCTACGAAGCTGCTCCAGAAGCTGCGGCCCAGATGGTGCACGCGCAGTCATGCGGATAGGGATGCAGCGGAAAGCGATGCTGTCTAGAGCGTGTATGCCGCCGCGCTGCCTATGAATGACAGCACAAAGCCGGCAACGGTGAGCGCGAACAGCGACGGGTTTGCCCCGGCCGTCAGAGCCGTCAGGCTGAACGTAGCGGCCAATGTAGCCCACATACTCGATGAAGCGAACACATGACTGTTTGTCCCGTAGTTACCGAAGTTCATCATGAAGAGCATCAGTGACCCGACTATGGCGCCTGCGAAGAGCAGCGGCTGCAGCGAGCCTATGCTCTGCACCGGCAGCAACAGGTTGTCCACCGCCAAGGATATCAGCAGGAAGACCATGCTTCCGAAGAATATGAACCAGAACGAGAGCTTCCTGATGCTTTCCCTTTCTTTTGAGCTTTTCGCCATAATATCACGCATTAACATACAATGCAAGGGTTTAAATTACCAACACCTGAAGCGGGATTTCTGTTAGGCGCTTCCTAGTTGAAAAACAGGCCGATTAGAAAGTGCAAGACCACCGTGCCTGCGATATTCCCAAGCCTTCGCAGGATAACAACCCGGGAGCCGTTCCCTGTTCTCTGTGCCATATTATCAAACACCATGAAAAATGGTCAAGACCGTAATCCTGACGTTTGATTAGGAATATCTGCGCCTGCAAGGTTCTATATATATGAGCGTCGTTTTCATTTAGTCGGTGAGTGCGTGAACAGGATAAGCACAGGCATAAAGGGCTTTGATGAACTCGTAGAGGGGGGCTTCCCTGAGGGGTCTACAGTGCTGGTTGCCGGGCTCCCTGGCGCAGGCAAGACCATATTCGGCCTGCAGTTCATATACAATGGAGCCATGAACGGGGAGAACGGGGTCTACATATGCATTGAATCGTCCCCGGCAGAGCTGCGCGAGCAGGCCTCGATGTTCGGCATGGATTTCAATGCGCTTGAGGAGCAGGGCAAGGTCGAGTTCCTCAGGATACCGAAGGGCAATGTCAGGTTCAATCTGTTCCAGCTTATAAGCAAGGCGGTCGAGGGGGTCAAGGCCGAAAGGATAGTGTTCGACAACATCGCAACATACGTCGTGAGCCTGGGACGCTACGTATCCCTGTGGGACGAGATGTTCAAGGCTCCCGAAGCCGACAAAAAGGAAAACAGCCTCACGGATGACAAGGCCGCGGTGTACAGCATAATCGAGCAGCTCAAGTCCCTCGGGCGCACGTGCCTCGTGATAACGCATGGCGATGCTTCCGGGGCGCGGATCAGCTCCGATGGCATGAGCGAGTACCTCTGCGATGGCATAATAAAGATCGACATAGTGGAGCTGGGAAGGGAGCCTACGAGGATAATAAAGGTGGCGAAGATGCGCCAGACGAAGAACATCCTGCAGCTCCGGGAGTTCGAGATAACCCAGAGGGGCATAGAGATAAGCTGAATTGCATGGATGATGATTCCGCGGATTTCGTCTTTGAGCGCGTTCTCACAAACGTATCTGACATAAGCACGCCGGGCCACATAATAAGCACATTCCCTTCGCCGAGGCACAGCATAGTGTATGAGCGCATAATCTTCCTGCCCGAGGACTTCTTCGTCGAGCTCGAAGGCGCGGTGATAGAGCACGACCGGCGTCACGGCAGGGAGAGGCTGTATGAGGTCGGCAAGCAGTTCGGCTACAGGTTCACCTCCTTATTCGACCCTGACACAAAGGACGTGGGCAAGTCCATATACACTGTATTCAGGTATCTTGAGACGCTTTATGCGGAGAAGGTAGAGATACGCAGCATAGACCTCGCAAAGAAGACAATACACATATATGCGAAGAACCTCGTCGTCACCGACAGGAACGACATGGGCTACGTGCTGCCCATAGGGGGATTGGGCGGCATATGGAGCTACCTGTTCAATGACTACACGATGGAGTGCTCCCACAGGAAGCTCTCGGATACCGAGGTTGAGATTGTGATGGGCCCTCCTGAGGAGCTGCGGAGCCTTGGGCTTGAGGTCATGACGTCGCTTAATGCGCCGGAGAGCCTCGACTGGGACTCCTACAAGATCCACAATGCGGCCGGGCATGACGCGCATGGCGAGTACCTGAGCATGGAGCGGTTCATGAGCTCAGGGGTCATAGCCTACGAACGCGGCGACATGGAAATAAAGAAGGCAAGGCTCGTGTCGATAGAGTTGTCGTTCCTCTTCAGCATAGAGGACAGGTTCAGCGACGACGAGGTGTTCAGCAGCTCGTACAATGTATTCTCGAAGCTTGCGGAATCTGTCGGAGAGCACGGTGACCCTTACAGGTTCCTTGCCAAGTTCTTCACGGCTCTCGGATTCGGCCGTGTAATGACAATAGGCAGGGGAGACAGGATGATATTTAATTTCTCCGGGTATCCGTGGGCGTCTGAGAAGCAGGAAGAGTCGGGATTCGGATTCGTGAGGGGGGCGATAGTCGGATTCCTCGACGGAAGCACGGGGGCGAAGAATGGCGTAGGCCCGGTGTCGCACTCGATGCTCGATAACTCCTTCATGCTCACCATAGAGGTTTATAAGGAGTGACTTCTCCGCGGGCTGGACTCTGCTTCGGCGTGCGGCGTATTATCCGGGGATCACGGCAGCAGGGATAGCTTCGCGCCGGCGCAGGGAGTCGTGCAGAAGTTCAGGGCGCGTATTCCCGCAGCGCCATATGAAGAAACATGGGAAAATGAGCAAGCAAATCCTCCCAGAAACACGGAGAATGCGCAACCGTGACAGCAGAGAGGGCCTTAGCCGGGGGTCGAACCCGGGCCTAGGGATCCACAGTCCCTTATGCTACCGCTACACCACCAAGGCATTGGTAATAGTTAGCAGGCATGATTTATATTGCTGACGGGCATCGTCACTGCAGCGCCTTGAGCGCATGCATGTTCTTTATCTCGGTGACTTTCTTCAGTGCATCGACAGTGGCGACCGCCACGTTGTATACGTTGCGCGTGCGCCCCCGGGAGTACGTCCATACGTCCTTGACGCCGGCCAGCTCCAGGACCGACCGCATCGTTTCCGCGGCCACGATGCCGACTCCCCTTGGCGCGGGCTTAAGCGTGACGAATGAGCTGCCGCACTTCGCGGTCTCGGTAAGCGGAAGCGTGTGCTGCGTGCCGCAGTTGCACTCCCATGAGCCGCAGCCCAGCCTTATCGATATGATGTTCTTCTTTGCGTCGCGTATCGCTGTCTCTATTGCAGGCTTGACCTCGACATCCTTGCCAACGCCTATGCCAATATGGCCGTTCCTATCGCCTACGGCAACCGTGACGCGGAATTTCTGCCGCCTGTTGTTCTTGGTCATGCGCTGCACGCTTGCTATCTCAAGCACCTTGTCCTCGATCTTCGGAATCAGAGCGTCGACTATGCCAACCTCCATTATGGTCTTGCCCATGGCGAAGATCTCCTCAATGCTCCTTATCCTGCCGCTCTTCACAAGCACGCCTACCTTCGTCTTCGGAGCCCATGCGGCCTCTTCGGCGTATTCATCAATGTCCAATCCATCACTCCTTGAGTATTTTCTCCCTCGTCTCCCTGAACAGATCTCCCAGCGTCTCAGGCGCCGTCCCGTCCTTGATGTACCTTCCGAACTGCCTTGCGTACCTGCCGTTGTCCTCCTTGAGCTTCTTCGCATACTCGGTGGCTATGCTGAATATGCTATCATCGGACTCGACTCCGGACCTCAGCTTCAGGCCGCCGTCTGTGCAGCCCCTCGCGAACACGAATGGTATTGAGTTCTTTACAGGGGAGCTTAGCCCTATGTCGAGTATGTATTCCCGGCCGGGCTCCCCGCCGCCCTTGAGGATTCTCCTCGCGAGCAGGAGGCCCGTGAGGTATGCGCTTGCGCGGTTGCTCCTCGCTGGCCACTTGTACGCCGACAGCGCCGTGGACTCTACGTGCTTCAGTATCCTGTCGCCATGCTCATCGTACCTGACCACCTGCGCGATTATGCGCCTGTTTGTCTTGCGTACGACTATCCGGTCCATGCCGCTCTTGACCAGGGCGAGCCTGTGCTTGTAGTTGGTAAGCGCCTCGCGCCTTCTCCTGAACCTGATGTTCCTCATGATCGCTGCCTCTTGTTGTAAATGCTTTTCGCAGACTCCGCAATCTCCCTGCGCTCCACATCCGTGAGGGTTATGCCAAGCTCGCTGAGGTGGAGCAGAAGGGTTGCCTTGTCCGGATATGTGCCGCCCTTGACCAGCATGTAGTACCTGTTGAATGTCTGCCTGTCGAGCTTGCCCATGCCCCTCAGCTTCTTGAGCAGGAAGCGCTGCGACCTTGCGCGCTTCATCCACGGCTTGCCGGACCTTGCCTTCAGCGTTCCCTTCCTGCGCCCAGGGCCCCTGCTGCGGCCCTTCGCGCGCCGCTTCCTGAGACGCTTCGAGAGCGCGCTCAGGTTGTGCTTCTCCTTTGCGAACGTGACAGAGCCGTCATGGATGAGCTTGCGCACGTCCTCCCTCGTCATTGCCTTGTTTATGCCCTCCATCTTTGCCGGATTCATGCGCACCGAGTTCTCGCCCCTTCCCGCTATCTGCGCCGCGATCCTCCTCACGAACCTTGTAGTCATGCTATCGAACCCTGTTTGAGACCTTTATCCCATTGCCTTCCGCCAGCTTCTGCAGCTCAAGCTTCTTCCTCTGCGATAGGGCGTGGTGCAGTATGATTGTGACGTCATGCGCCTGCAACGCCGTCTGCAGCTCTGCCTTGTTGTGCACGAGCACGCGCGCGTTTCCGTCGGCGCCCAGGTGCCTTGCGCTGCCGGGGTTCTTGTAGCCTATCTTCGGGATCTCGCCGTAGCCCTTGCGCATTACGCGCTTGTGGTTGTCCATGCCCCTCTGCTTGCGCCATCTGTCCTTCACGTGTTTCCTGCTCTTTGCGCCAAGGTTCGGCACGACAAACCTTACTTTCTTCTTTGTATTCATAATCATTCCTCCTTAGCCAGGTAAACTCCGTCCTGGAACACGCGTGTGTCATTTCCCCTCGCGAAGCATATCTTGCGTATGTTGGCCACTGTCTGGCCCACATCATACCTATCCACTCCCCTGACCGTGACGTCGTGGCCCTTTACCTCCACCTTGGTGTCTCCCACTATGCTGGTCTCGCGCGCGGCCCTTTCTCCGAAAAGGTTCTTTACTATTATCTTGCCGGACTTGACCTCGAGCGTCATCGGGAAGTGCGCGTAGAAGATGACCATCTTCTGCATTATGCCGCTCTGCACGCCATCCATCGCGGTCTTGAGTTCTGAGCTGAAGGCCTTGGAGGAGTAGCCGGCGCGCTTCGCGAGCTTCTTGTTGCCCGATTCGGACACGACGAGCTTTCCGGATTCCTCCTTCACGGCTATCATGCGCGGATTGAACCTCTTAAC